>JBIOZN010000091.1:0-4251 GCA_044871175.1 Acidimicrobiales bacterium
CTCCGTGCCGCGGCGGCCGGTAGGCGCCGGGCGGCGAGCCAGGCAGCCCGGGCGGCGGGGTCCGACTTCACCACCCGCCCGGTGCACATGCGGGGGTAGACCTCGACGACGAGGGGGAGCGCAGGCGGGTCGAAGGGCCACACGGCGAACCCCCCCGCCCGGAGCGTTCGCAGCATCGGCCATCCCCTCACGCTCCCGGTGCCGACGGCGCCGGCGCCGCCGATCTGGAACGTCGACTTCACCGGCCAACCGCGCGCGCCGACCTCCCGCTCGGTGACCCGGTGCTGCTCGACCGGCGGTCGCGGGTGGCCGGGCCGACCCCAGAAGGGCCAGAGACAGTCGGCCAGCCAGCCTTCACCGTCCACGTTCGCCCGCTCCCACAGCTCCGGCCCGCCGCCGGGGCTGAACCACGCCGGCAGCCCGAAGGAGAAGTCCAATCCCACGACGAGGTCGGCATCGGCGTCGGCGGCGGCGACGAGCGCCTGCACCAACTCGGCGCGAGTCCGGCCGCCCTCGAGACGAAAGCCCCCGTCGTCGGCGGCGGTCGCGGCCCACAGGTAGCGCCCCTCACCGGTGCGCCGCCCCGACCAGTCCACCCCGATCCAACGCACCGCTCGCAGTCTCGGTGCTCAGGAGCAGGTTGTGCTCGCCTCGTGCGCCCAGTGTTCCTGGCGCGCCGAGACGTGGGACGATGCGGCGTGCTCGATGCCCATCTCGGAGGCAGCCGACCGGCCGGGTTGGGCTACTGGCCTCTGCCCGAGGACGACCCCGGTGTCGAGATCCCCCGGGAGTCGATCCGGCTCGTCACGCCCGACGGCGCCCTGGTGCGGGGCCTCCTGTGGACGCCGCCGGCGGGCCGCCCGTGGAAGACGGCCGTGATCCTCACCCACCCCCGGGGTGACTTCAGCGTCCACTACGCCTGCCCCCTTCTGGCCGCCGCCGGCTACGCCGTGTGCGGGTTCGGCACCCGGTACATGGGCAACGACACCGACTGCCTGCACGAGGCCTGCGCCGTCGACGTGGAGGCGGTGGCCGAGGAGATGCGCCGGCGGGGCGCCGAAGCGGTGGTGCTGCTGGGCAACTCCGGCGGCGGCTCGCTCATGGCCCTGGCCCACGCTGACCGCGGCGTGGGCGACGGCTGGATCGGTATGGCCGCCCATCCGGGCGAGGGCGTGTTCATGCTGCAGGTCATCGACCCGTCGGTGGCCGACGAGCACGACCCCTTCTCGGTGGTGGCCGAGCTCGACATGTACGACCCCCGCAACGGCTGGCGGCCGTGGCCCGAGCCGTGCTCGTACGACCGGGACTGGCTGGCGCGCTACCGGGCGGCCCAGCGCGATCGGGTGGGCCGGATCGACGCCATCGCCAAACGGGCGCTGGCCGAGGCGGCCGAGGCCAAGGTGCGGCTCCGCAGCGTGGCCACCGACACCGACGCGCTGCGTTGGCGTCACCTGCGCGCCCGGAGCGTGCACATGAGCTACCTCGTCATCTACCGCACGCTCGCCGACCCCGCCTACCTCGACCTTTCCATCGACCCCGACGACCGGCCTCTGGGGTCGCTCTTCGCGTTCCCCGACCCCCTCGACGCCAACTACGGCCGGGCCGGCCTGGCCCGCACCATGTCGGCGCGCGGGTGGCTGTCGACGTGGTCGGGCCTGTCCTCCAAGGCCAAGCTGGCCGACACGATGCCCCAGGTGCAGGTGCCCACCCTGCTCGTGCACCCGACGGCCGACACCGAGATACGCCGGTGGCAGGCAGCCGAGATCCACGAGGCCGCCGGTGCCGCCGACAAGACCATCGTCGAGCTGCCCGGCGCCCCCCATTATCTGGAAGGTCACCGCCAGGAGGCCATGGCCGTGGTCACCGACTGGCTGGCCAAGCGCTTCCCCTGACCGGTTGTGTCACCGCTCGGTTGGAGGGGTCAACCGAATGGTCACGCCGGTGGGGGGAGGAGGGCGAGGGTGGTGCCGCAGGCGCCGCACCACACCGCCACGAGGGGCAGCGCCTGGGCGCCGGGGACGCCCTCGAGCGGTGGCGCCTCGAGCGGCACAGTGCGCAGGTTGCCCTCGAGGGCGGTCGAGCAGCGGGGGCACCGGGGCCGGTAGAACGGCGCCTGGCCGCCGGCCCGGATCTCGACGCCGAATGCTCCCGGCTCGCCCGCCGCGAGCTGGCCCAGGAGCTCGAGGACCTTGGCCCGCACCGTGGCCAGGTCGAGCCCCCGCCGGATGAGCACCTGGGCGGCCACGCCCTCGCCCTCCCGGACGAGGCCGAGGAGGATGTGCTCGGTGCCGATGTAGTTGTGGCCGAGGTTCAGGGCCTCACGCAGCGCCAGCTCGAGAACCTTCTTGGCCCGGGGCGTGAACGGGATGTGGCCTCCCTCGGGCGCAGAGCCACCGGTGCCGATGATCTCCTCGACCTCGCGGCGCACGCCCTGCAGCGAGACGCCGAGGTCGGCCAGCGCCTGCGCGCCGATGCCCTCGCCGCTGTGCACGAGCCCGAGCAGCAGGTGCTCGGTGCCGATGTAGTTGTGGTTGAGGAGGCGCGCCTCCTCTTGGGCGAGGACGACGACCCGGCGGGCCCGATCGGTGAACCGCTCGAACAACCAGCACCCCCTCGATTGGCACTCTCCCGACCAGCGTGTAGCATCTCCCCTCCGTGCGCCAGCCCTGCTGGCGCGTCCGTTAGCCCCTCAACCGATGTCCGGGTGCGCCCGCCGCCACGGCGCGGGGACCGCCCGGCCCCAACCGATCCCGACGCTGCGCCGGTCGCCCCCAGCGGTCCCCGCGCCGTGTCGGCACGAGCTTCGAGCGCAACCCGGCGTGGTCGCCCCACGCCCTGATCGAGAGTCGAGCGCGATGGCGACGAAAGCGATCGTCGGCGAAAAAGTAGGCATGACCCAGGTGTGGGGTGCGGGCAACCGCATCGTGCCCGTCACCGTCTTGAAGGTCGCCCCGGCGCGCGTCGTGCAGGTCAAGACGGCCGAGCGCGACGGCTACACCGCCGTGCAGGTCACCTACGGCACCAAGCCGGCCAAGAAGCTCAACCAGCCCGAGGCCGGGCATTTCGCCAAGGCCTCCGTGGCCCCCGGCGCCGGCCTGCTCGAGCTGCGCCTCGACTCCGTCGACGGCCTCGACGTCGGCAGCGAGATCACCGCCGCCACCTTCGCTCCGGGCGACAAGGTCGACGTCACCGCCGTCAGCCGGGGCAAGGGCTTCGCCGGCACGATGAAGCGCCACAACTTCAGCGGCCAGGGCGCCAGCCACGGCAACCACAAGCACCACCGGGCCCCCGGCTCCATCGGCGCCTGCGCCTTCCCCGGGCGGGTGTTCAAGGGCACCCGCATGGCCGGGCGGCTCGGAGGCGAACAGGTCACCACGCTCAACCTCGAAGTGGTCGAGGCCGACGCCGAACGGGGCGTCGTGCTGGTGAAGGGGGCCGTGCCCGGCGCTCGCGGCGGCACGGTGATCGTCCGCGACGCCGTCAAGGCCACCAAGAAGGGCGCGTGATGGCCGAGGTCACCCTGCGCACGCCGGCCGGCGCCGATTCGGGCACGGTCGGGCTCGACGACACGGTGTTCGGCGTCCAGCCCAACGTGGCCGTGCTGCACCAGGTCGTCACCGCCCAGCTGGCGGCCCGGCGGGCGGGCACCCAATCCACCAGGACCAGGGCCGAGGTGCGGGGCGGCGGCAAGAAGCCGTACAAGCAGAAGGGCACCGGCCGCGCGCGCCAGGGCTCCACCCGGGCACCCCAGTTCGCCGGTGGCGGCGTCGCCCTCGGGCCCAAACCCCGTAGCTACCGCCAGCGCACCCCGAAGAAGATGGTGTGGCTGGCCCTGCGCTCCGCGCTCTCCGACCGGGCGGCGTCGGGCATGGTCACCGTCATCGACGAGTGGGGCTTCGCCGCCCCGAAGACGAAGGACGCTTTGGCCGCCCTGAAGAGCCTCGGCGTGGCCCCCACCGAACGGGTGCTCGTCGTGCTGCGCCGCGACGACGAAACGGCTTGGAAGTCGTTCCGGAACCTCGGCGGGGTGGTCGACCTGGTGAGCGTCGACGAGCTGAACACCTACGACGTCCTGGTCGCCGACCGCGTGGTGTTCACCTCGGCCACGCTCGCCGCGCTGTCGGCCCGGGGAGGTGGCAACGGTGAGTAAGGACCCCCGCGACATCATCCTGCAGCCGGTGGTGTCGGAGAAGTCGTACACCCTGCTCGACGACAACACCTACACGTTTCTCGTCGCGCCGAGCGCCAACA
>JBIOZN010000092.1:0-7159 GCA_044871175.1 Acidimicrobiales bacterium
ACGGCCATGGCCGGAAGCTACCCGGGGCGCCGCCCGGGGCCGGCAGGGGCGGCGGGTCCGATGTCCACCAGGCCAGCGCCTGGCTGGCCCCCGCCGCCGACGCGAGGGGCAGGAGGGCGCCGGCGGCGACGACGGCCACGGTCCCGCCCGGTTGCACGTCGCCGGCCACCAACACCGGTGCCGGGGCGCGCCACCGGGCCGAGTGCAGGTCGGCGCCCGGCATGGTGATGGTGGCCTGATCCGTGCCCGGCACCACGAGGGCGACGCCCTCGCCGCGACCCTGGAGGGTCCAGGCCTCGAACGCGTACCACGGGCCCGCCACGGTCGCGGTGCGCCGCACCGCCCGCCAGCGGGCGAGGGCGCCGGCCACCACGAGCACGCTCACGATCAGCGGCACGAGCGACCAGGCGATCGGCTCGACGGCGTCGTACGGCTCACGGGCGAAGCGGACGGCGTCGGGCCTGGCAGGATCGACGCGGGCCGGGTAACGCCGGCCGACGCTGTAGTCGTTCGGATAATCGGCCGGGACGTCGACGCGGACGAGGGCGCCGCCGGCGGCTTGGTAATCGGCCTCCACGGTCCCGTCCCGGTCGTGGCGGGCGACGACGGTGACGACGACGGGCGTGCCCCGATCGACGGCCAGTGCCTGGTGGCGGCCCACCAGCGTGGCCCCGGCAACGGCGGCGGCGAGGGCGGCACTGGCGGCGAGCAGCCCCCAGCGCCATCCGGGCGTGCGCCACCAGTGCGGCGCACGTGGGCGGCCGAGCAGCGGTGGGGCCAGACGCAGGGGAGCGGGCACGGCGTGGCGCGCCGGCCGGCCACGGGCGCGGTGCAGCAGGGCCCGGCCGGTGGGGACCAGGACGACGTCCCGATCGGCCTGGCGGGCCACCACCCGTCCGAGGGGCCGGGGGGTGCCCTTGACCTCCACGGTGAACGCCGGGCCGCCCACGGGCAGGCCGCCGGTCGTGAGCACCGCCAGGCGGCACAGCGACGGCGCGCCCGCCGGGGCGTCGAGGGGCCAGAGGTGGAGCTCGCAGCGGCGCCCGACCCGGCCGTAGGGCGCGATGGCGCCGGTCATGGCGAAGCCCGGCCGGGGGGCGGCGATGAGTCGCTCGGTGCGCCGCAACACCCAGCGCCGTCGGGCGGCCAGCCCGAGTGGGACGGCGACGACGACGGCGGCGCTGGCGAGGGCCCAGCCCCAGTCGCCGGGGCGGCGGTCGCCCTGCAGGTGGACGGCGTCGGGGTCGTCACGGTCGACGGCGAGGGCGACGGGGCCGGGACCGGCCGGTAGCCGCGACGCGTTCAGCACCTCGACCGGGACCGTCACCTGCTCCTCGGTGACGGGGTGCACGTAGGACACTTCGGCCTGGCGGCGCGAGCGGTCGACGGACACCACGGTGCCGGGGACGGAGAGCGCCGCGTCCCACCGGGCTTGGGCCCGGTGCTCGCTGCGGGCCTGGTTGGCGACGAGGGCACCGGCAACGACGGCGAGGAGCGCCGCCCACCGCAGCGGCCGGCGCAGGTAGGCGGTGACGGGCGCGGGGCGCCCGGCGCTCACGGTCGGGAAGGCGCCGCCTCCCGCTCACCTTCCTCGACGCCAGGGGCCGGCGGCGAGGCCGGGGCGGCGAGATCGACCGGCGGCGAGGCCACCACGTCGCCCAGCGCCCGGTCGTAGCGGTGCAGGGCCAGCGTGCGGGCGGCGGCCACGACGGCCAGCACGCTGGCCACAGAGAAGGCCACCGCGATGAGGCGGCCGCGGCTGGGGTCGTGGGCGGCGTCGAGCACGCCGATGGCGACGCCGGCCAGGGCGCTCACGAGCGTGATCCACACCGCCGACGCCCAGCCGCGCAGCAGCCCGAACAGGGCCACGCCCACACCCGTGATGGCGACGGTGCCCAGGGCCTGCACCCACGCCCGGTGCTCGGGGCACAACGTGTCGGTGCTGAGGATCCCGACGAACACGGCGCCGAGGACGACCGTGAGGGCGCCGGTGAGCAGCCGGGTGGGGCCGGTGGGCGGCCGGGGTGGGCCCTCACGCTCGGTCCAGGCCAGCACTTCCGAGGACTCCCACTTGGCGGCCATTCACACCCTCCCTCCGTCGCGCCGCCACCGTACCCGCCCGACCGCATCCCCGGCCTTCGCGCGTGCGTGACGGTTCCGTTGAGGGGGTCAAAACAACGGTGACGCGAGCGCCCTCAGGTGGGGCGGTCGGGGCGGTGCTCGGCGAGGTACTCGTCGACGTCCTTGTCCACCGGGTCGATGCCGCGCAGGCCGGCGTGCTCGGCCCGGAACGCCTGCCACTGGCGGCCGAGCTCGGCGCGCAGGGCGTCGTCGGCGTGGAGGCGGAAGTCGGGCAGCGCCTCGCGCTCCTCCTCGGCGATGTGGTCGCTGTTCTCCGTGCGGGCCCGGCCCACGGCCTCCCACCATCCCTCCGACCCCACCGTCTGCTCGGCGGCCGCCCGCACGGCGTCGCGGATCTTGTTGTGATCCTCGATGGCGTCCTCGGTCTCCTCGGTGGCATGGGCGCCGTGGCGCAGCAGGCTCGGGTAGAAGATGCGCTCCTCGGTCTCGGCGTGGAGGTCGAGCAGCGTGGCCAGCGGCTCCCATACGGCCCGGATGGCATCGAGGTCACCGCCCGCCTGGGCGTCGTCGAGGTCGGCAAAGGCCCGCCGCAGGGCCTCGTGGTCGGCCAGCACGAGCCGGGTGATGTCAGGCATGGGCGTCGTTGTACCCCAGCGGCCGCCGCCACCCGGCGGCGGCCCCGGCCGACGATCACCGCGCCCAACCGCGGTGCGTAGGCTCCCGGCGCGAGGAGGGGGTCGCGATGTTCGAGCGAGTGGCGGTCGTGAACCGGGGGGAGCCGGCGGTGCGGTTCATCCGCGCCGCCCGGGAGTGGAACCGTGAGCACGGGGCGGCGCTGCGCAGCATCGCCCTGCACACACCGGCCGAGCGCCACGCACTGTTCGCCCGCAGCGCCGACGAGTCGGTCACGATCACCCCCCGGCCCGGCGGCGCGGCCAACCCCTACCTCGACCTGGCCGTGCTCACCGACGCCCTGCGGGAGGCGCGCGCCGATGCCGCCTGGGTCGGTTGGGGGTTCGTGGCCGAGCGGGCCGAGTTCGCCGACATGTGTGCCGAGCTCGGCGTCACCTTCATCGGGCCGCCGGGCGACGTGATGCGCCGCCTGGGCGACAAGATCGGGTCCAAGCTGCTGGCCGAGCGGGCCGGCGTCCCGGTGGCGCCCTGGAGCGGCGGCGCGGTCAACACCGTGGACGAGGCGCTCCAGCACGCCCGGCGCATCGGTTTCCCGCTCATGGTGAAGGCCACCGCCGGCGGGGGCGGGCGCGGCATCCGGGTGGTCGCGGGCGAGGCCGACCTGCCCGCCGCCTTCGAGTCGGCGCGGGGCGAGGCCCTGCGCTCCTTCGGCGATCCCACCGTGTTCCTGGAGCGGCTGGTGGAGGACGCCCGCCACATCGAGGTCCAGATCGTCGCCGACCAGCACGGCGGCGTGTGGCCGCTGGGCGTGCGCGACTGCAGCGTGCAGCGCCGCCGCCAGAAGGTGATCGAGGAGTCGGCGTCGACCGCGCTCTCGGCCGAGCAGGACGCCGCCCTGCGTACCGCCGCCGCCCGGCTGGCCAGCGAGGCGGGCTACCACAACGCCGGCACGGTGGAGTTCCTCTACCAGCCGGCCGTGCAGCTGGCCTCCTTCCTGGAGGTGAACACGCGCCTGCAGGTCGAGCACCCGGTCACCGAGGTGACGACGGGCGTCGACATCGTCAAGCTGCAGCTCCACGTGGCCGCCGGGGGGCGCCTGGAGGGCGAGGCGCCGCCGGCGCGCGGCCACGCCATCGAGGTGCGGCTCAACGCCGAAGACCCCGCTCGCGGCTTCGCCCCCGCCCCCGGCCTGATCGAGGAGCTCGAGCTGCCCACCGGCCCGGGCATCCGGGTCGACGCCGGCGTCGCCGTCGGCGACGTGATCCCCGCCGAGTACGACTCGATGATCGCCAAGATCATCGGCTGGGGCCGGAACCGCGCCGAGGCGCTGGCCCGAGTGGGGCGCGCCGTCGAGGAGACCAGCGTCGTCGTGCAGGGCGGCACCACCAACGCCTCGTTCCTGCTCGACCTGCTCGCCCGCCCCGAGGTGCGCGCCGGCGACGTCACCACCGGTTGGCTCGACCGGGTGGTGGACGAGGAGCGCGACACGGCGGTCGCGCCCCTGGCCGACGTCGCCCTGGTGGTGGCGGCAGCCGAGATCGCCGACGCCGAGGACGCCCTCGAACAGTCCGGTTTCTTCGCCACCGCCGCCCGCGGGCGCCCCCAGGTGCGTCACGAGCTGGGCCACCGCGTCGAGCTCCGCCTGGCCGGCGTGGCCTACCAGCTCACCGCCGGGCGCTACGGGCCGGGCGCCTACCGCATCGACGACGGCACCGACCGCCTGGTGGTGAACGTCGAACGCCTGGGCCAGCACCGGCGGCGCGTGTGGGCGGCCGACGGCGCGCACCGGGTCGTCACCGCGATGCAAGGGGTCGACATCCTGGTCGAGGTGGACGGTGTGACCCACCGGGTGTCCCGTGACGAAGGCGGGGTCGTCCGGGCACCGGCGCCGGGCCTGGTGGTGTCGGTGCCCGTCGGCCCCGACGACGTGGTCGAGTCCGGCTCCACCGTCGTCGTCCTCGAGGCCATGAAGATGGAGACCGCCGTCACCACCCCCGTGGCCGGCAAGGTGCGCGACGTCCTGGTGGGCGCCAACATGCAGGTGGGGGCGGGCGCGCCCCTGGTGCGGGTCGAGCCCCTCGGGGGCAACGGCGCGGTCGCCCTGGGCGAGCGGGTGTCGCTGGGGCGGCTGCGCTCGTCGACCGGCGACACCGACGAGACGCCCCGGGCGCGTGTCCTCGGCGCGCTGGCGTCGTTGCGGTCGGTGCTGCTCGGCTACGACTTCGACCGGGCCGACACCACCGCCCTGCTCCAGCGCTACACGGCCGCCCGCGCCCAGCTCCCCACCGACGACGACGAGGTGGTCGACGCCGAGCTCGCCCTGCTCGAGCTGTTCGCCGATCTGAGTGAGCTGTCCCGGAATCGGCGCCCCCTGGAGGAAGGCACCGACGACGCCGCGCGTGGCGAGCGGGAGCACCTGCTCACCTACCTGCGCTCCCTCGACGTCGAACGCGAGGGCCTCCCGGCCTCGTTCGCCGCCAAGTTGCGCCGGGCGCTGGCCCACTACGGCATCGACGGTCTCGACCGCACCCCCGCCCTGCAGCAGGCGCTCTTCCGGCTGTACCTGGCCCAGGAGCGCACCGGCGAGGAGGTGGGCGTGGTCGGGGCCGTCCTCGACCAGCTCGACCAGCGCTGGGCGCGCGTGCCCGAAGTGTCGCCCCAGCGCCTCGAACGCCAGCGGGCCGTGCTCGACCGGCTGGTCGTGGCCACCCAGCTGCGGCTCCCCGCCGTCGGCGCCCGGGCTCGGGCGGTACGCCACCGGGTGTACGACGAGCCCCTGCTGGCCCGCGAGCGCGAGCGCGCCTATGAGCACGTCCGCCACGTCATCGCCGAGCTCGACACGGTCGGCGAGGGGGGGCGCCGCGACGAGCTCATTGGCCAGCTCGTCACCCACCCCTACGCCCTGCTCGGCATGGTGCTCGACCGGGTGGGCGACGGCCGCACCACGCCCGACCCGCTGGTCGAGGCCATCGTGCGCCGGTACTACGTCATCCGCGACCTGCGCGATGTCCGCCCGGCGGCGGTGCGGGGCCACCAGATCGTCACCGCGTCGTACGGATGGGCCGACCAGCCCCTGCGCTTCGTCGCCGTGGCCACGGCGGGAGACCAGCTGGAGGACGCCCTGGACGCCGTGGCCGAGCTCGACCCCGCGGCGGGGGACGGCCGGCTCACGGTGGTGGAGCTGTACCTGCGCGTGGACGAGCCGGGGGTCGACCTGGACGCGGTGGCCGCCCGGCTGCCCGAGCTGGTCGCCACACGCATCGCCCCCCTTGCGCGGGTCACGATGGCGCTGCGGGCGGGCACCGACGGCGCCGTCGTGTTGCGGGCCTACACCTCGCGCGACGGGAAGCTGCACGAGGACAAGCTCGTGCGGGGCCTGCACCCAATGATCGCCGAGCGCCTCCAGATGTGGCGCCTGACGAACTTCGACGTCGAGCGCCTGCCGGCGCCCTCGGAGGTGCTGCTGCTCCATTGCGTCGCCCGCGACAATCCGGCCGACGAGCGCCTGGTGGCCCTGGCCGAGGTCCGCGACGTCACGATGGTGCGCGACGCCGAGGGGCGGGTGGTGAGCCTGCCCGAGCTCGAGCATGTGCTGTCGGTGTGCGTCGACGAGCTGCGCGCCGCCCAGGCCGACCGTCCACCCGACCGCCAGCTCGAGTGGAACCGCATCATCCTCTACGCCTGGCCCACGCTCCAGGCCCCGCTCGACCAGCTCGCCACTGTCGTGCGCAACCTGACGCCCATCACCGAGGGGGTCGGGCTCGAGCAGGTGATGGTGCAGGCCCGCATCCCCCAGGCCAGCGGGGAAGCGCGCGAGGTGGTGGTGCGGGTGTCGAACCAGCCCGGCACCGGCGTCACGTTGCGGCTTACCGACCCGCCCATCGAGCCCATGGCGCCCCTCAGCGAGTACGCCCGCCGCGTGCTCCAGTCGCGGCGCCGGGGCGCCGTCTACCCGTGGGAGGTCGTTCGGCTGCTCGTGCAGCTGCCCGGGCAGCAGGAGGGGACGTTCACCGAGCTCGACCTCGACGCCGACGGACGGCTGCAGCCCGTCGACCGCGAGCCGGGGCAGAACACCGCCGCGCTCGTGGTGGGGCTCGTGCGCACGCCCACGCTGGCCCACCCCGAGGGGATGGAGCGCATCGTGCTGATGGGCGACCCGCTCAAGGCACTGGGCTCGCTGTCCGAGCCCGAGTGCCGGCGGATCATCGCCGCCCTCGACGAGGCCGACGCGCGCCGGGTGCCGCTGGAGTGGTTCGCGGTGTCGTCGGGGGCGAAGATCTCGATGAACAGCGGCACCGAGAACATGGACTGGATCGCCCGGGCGCTGCGCCGCATCGTCACCTTCACCCAGGGCGGAGGCGAGATCAACGTGGTGGTGGCCGCCATCAACGTGGGCGCCCAGCCGTACTGGAACGCCGAGGCGACGATGCTCATGCACACCAAG
>JBIOZN010000093.1:0-5623 GCA_044871175.1 Acidimicrobiales bacterium
CGCGTCGTCGGCCACGTTCCTCAGCCACCTCGATCCGGGCGAGCAGCCGCGGCTGCTCGCACTGGGAAGGCGGCGCCGTTACCCGGCCCACAGCATCGTGTTCTTCGAGGGTGACGACGCCCACGACGTCCTGGTCGTGCGCACGGGCGAGATCAAGGTGTCCATCACCGTGGAGGGGCGCGAGGTGCTGCTGGACGTGCTCGGCGAAGGCGACGTCCTGGGCGAGTTGTCCGCCATCGACGGCGGAGCGCGGTCGGCGACGGCGACGGCGTTGACGCCGGCCGAGGTGACGGCCATCCCCGCGGCTGCGTTCATGGCCTTCCTCGCCGAACATCCGGTCGTCACGCTCGACCTGATGCGCGCCGTGGCCGGGCGCCTGCGCGACACCTCGCGGCGCCAAGTCGAATACGGCGCCCTCGACGGCGTCGGCCGGGTGTGCCGCCGGCTGGTGGAGATGATGGACCGCTACGGCGAGCCGGGCGCCGCCGGCGTCGTGGTGACCGGCCCGCTCTCCCAGGGCGACATCGCGGCCTGGGCCGGCCTCTCGCGGGAGGCAGTGGTGAAGGCCCTCCACGCCCTGCGGGCCCTGGGCTGGGTCACCACCACGGCGCGTTCCATCACCGTGGTCGACGTCGACGCCGTCGCCGCCAGGGCGTCGGTGACGCTCGACTGAGTACGAATCCTCAGGTCGGGTGCGTCGCTGTCCGCTGCGTCAGCGGCCGGATGGGCGCATCGTGACCGCCATGACCAAGACCAACCCCACCATCGAGCGGCTTCGGCACGTCACGCTGTTCTCGGCGTGCACCTACGACGAGCTGGCGCTGATCTCGAGCCGGACCAGCCCGCACCACGCCACGGCCGGTGACGTGCTCACCCGCGAGGGACGGATCGGCCACGAGTTCATCGTCATCGTCGCGGGCACCGCCCAGGTGCTCGTGGGCGACCGCCAGGTCGCCGTGCTCGGTCCGGGCGACTTCTTCGGCGAGATCGCCCTGCTGGACGACGGTCCCCGCACCGCCACGGTGGTGGCCGAGACCGACCTCGACGTCGAGGTCGCCAGCCAGCGCGAGTTCGCCGAGCTCGTCGCGGGCGCGCCGAGCCTGGCCCGCAAGCTGCTGGTGGGCCTCGCCCGCCGGCTTCGCGACGCCGACGAACACCTGCTCGAGTCCCCTGGGACCGCGCCCGCCCACGCCGGCGCGTCCGCCTGAGCTAGCGGTCCGGCACTGAGTTCGGTGCGCAGCGGCCGGCGAGGCTGGCGAGGGCGACATTGCGGCGGCCCTGGCGCAGGACGTGGCGATCGAAGCCGTTCGTCAAGTACGCGAACGAGAGGCCGGATGCGGGGTCGGCCCATGCCAACTGCCCGCCGGCGCCGTTGTGGCCAAAGGCGCGCGGCGACACGGTGCGGCCGAACCCGCGCCGGGCGGCGTGCCCGTCACCACCGGCCTGGACCAGCCCGAGGGTGCGGTTGGCGGGGTAGCCGCCCATCGGGTCGGGGAACGTCGTGCGCACCCGACCGGTGGCGTCGGCGAGCACGGTCGGATCCCACAACCCGAGCCGGTCGTCGAGCAACGCCTGGAAGTACAGCGCCAGGTCGGCGGCGCGGGCCACGCCGCCCCCGCCGGGAACCCCCACCACCCGCGAGGCCGGATTGTGCAGCGCCGTCACCGTGGCGTCGTTCACCTCCGTGACCGGCAGGACGCGCACACCGAAGACCCGCTCCAGCTCGTCGGCGGTGGCGGGTTCTCCCACCAGCTCGAACTCGGCGATGTCGCCTTGGGCCTCGAGCGGGACCCCCAGCTCGAAACCGAGCCCGAGGGGTTCGACGATGCGGCGTCGGAGCTCGGCCCGGTAGTCGCCACCGGTGAGCCGATCGATGACCTCGGCCAGCACCCAATGGGCCGAGGTGGCGTGGTACTCGTAGCGCGTCCCCGGCTCCCAGTTGAGTCGCCACCGGGCGAAGCGCTCGAGGCGAGCGGCGCGTGTGGCCCAGTCGCGGGGGCCGAGGGGCGCGTGCGGGAATCCTCCCGTGTGCCCGAGCAGCTGTTCGATGGTGACGACGCCCTTGCCGTTGGTGCCGAACTCGGGGACGAGCTCGGCGGCCCGCCCGTCGGGGAGGAGGCTCCCCTCGCCGATGAGCTGCCACACCACCCCGGCGATGAACGCCTTGGTGACCGAGAAGACGGCGTAGCGCGTCTCGTTGCCGGCGTCCTTTGACGAGCCCGCGAACGTCTCGAAGGCGACGAGCTCACCGCGGTAGGCGAGCGCCAGCTGGCAGGAGGGCAGGAGCCCGTCGTCGACCTCCCGGCGCGCCCGGGTCAACAGCGCGTCGACGGCTTGGCGATCGATGGGCATGGCGTCGTCCTACTACCAGCGGGGGGCTCTCGGTGAACCCCCAGGCCGTCCACACCGTCGTCTCACCTTCGTGCTCCAAGGTGGCGCCGACGACGGGAGCGAGAGAGATGACCCTTCGGAGCCAACTGACGGGTGGTAATGGCCGCCGCCGGCCACACCCGGCCGGCCGCGCCCGGGCGTGGGTGGGGTCGGCCAGCCTGGTTGCGGTGATCGGCGGCTCGGCGTGGCTGGCCCGAACCGAGTCGGCCGCGACCACGGCGGCGACCACCACCGCCTCGGACGCCGCCACCGTGACCGCCACCGCCTCCGACGCCGCCGCTGCGACCACGGCGGTCACGAGCGCCAGCACCACCGCCACGACGACCACGGCCACCACGACCGGCTCGGGTACGGCGGCCACCGCCGCCACGCCGAGCGCGAGCGGGGCGAGCACCTCCAGCCATGGCAGCTGAGCGCAGGTTCCGGGCCATGGGCAGTGACGCCCACGTGATCGTCGTCGGTGACGAGCGGCTCCTCGATCACGCCGTACGCCGCATCGAAGAGCTGGAGGCGCGCTGGTCACGGTTCCGGCCCACCAGCGAGATCAGCACGCTGAACCGGGCCGGCGGTGCGCCCGTCGAGGTCAGCGCCGACACCGCCGTCCTCGTGCGCCGGGCGGTGGACGCCTGGACGCTGAGCGCCGGGTTCGTCGACTGCACCGAGCTCGACGCCGTGATCGCCGCCGGTTACGACCGCTCGTTCGACGAGATCCCGGCGGACCGGCCGTCGGCCAACGCCAGGGCCCGGATGCGGCCGACCGTGCCGGTGGCGCCCGGCGACGTCGACGTCCAGGGCCACACGGTGCGGCTCCCGCCCGGCGTCGGGTTCGATCCCGGCGGGATCGGCAAGGGCCTGGCCGCCGACCTCGTGAGCGCCGAGGTGCTGGCGGCCGGCGGCGCCGGTGTGTGCGTGAACCTGGGCGGCGATCTGCGGGTGCGCGGCGGCGGGCCCGACGGCCAGGGGTGGACGATCTCGATCGACCATCCGCAGGCGAGCTCTCCGCTCGGCCTGCTCGGCCTGGCCGACGGAGCGGTCGCCACCTCGACCACGCTGCGGCGGCGGTGGCGGATCGGGGGCGAACTGCACCATCACCTCATCGATCCGCGCACCGGCACCTCGGCCGACTCGGGCCTCGCCCTGGTGACGGCGGTCGCCGCCGAAGCGTGGATCGCCGAGGCCCTCGCCAAGGCCATTCTCGTGCGCGGCGTGCCGCATCCGTTCGACCTGGTCGGAGGTACCGGCATCGAAGCCGTCGTCGTGGCCGACGACGGGTCGATCACGGGGTCCGACGGGATCGGCCGGTTCCTCGGCGGGCGGCCGTTGCCGGCCTCGATCGAGGAGTTGGTGCCGGCATGAATGGACAACTCTGGTGGTACGTGGCGCGCTCGGGCGGCATCGTCGCCTGGGCGCTGCTGGCCGGCAGCGTGCTGTGGGGGTTGGCGCTCAGCACGCGCGCACTGGGTCGACGGCCCCGACCGAACTGGCTCCTCGACCTGCACCGGTTCCTCGGCGGGCTGGCGCTCACGTTCGTCGGGGTCCACGTGCTCGCGCTCGTGCTCGACAACTACTTCGTGTTCGGCCCCATCCAGATCCTGGTGCCGTTCACCAGCGAGTACCGGCCCCAGGCGGTGGCGTGGGGAGTCGTCGGGCTCTACCTGCTGCTGGCCGTCGAGCTCACCTCGCTGCTCCGCAGCCGGCTGCCCAAGCGGGTGTGGCGGCGGACGCACGTCCTGAGCTTCCCCCTGTTCGCGGTGGCGACGGCGCACGGGCTCCTCGCCGGCACGGACGCCGGCGGGAGGTTGCTGTTCACGGTGATGCTGGTGACGGCGACGGTGGTCGCCGGGTTCACCGCCCTGCGCGTCGTCCAGGCGCTGGCCCCGCGTCCCGCCCGGCCCGAACGGCGGTCGCCGCCGCCCGCGGCCCGCTGGCCGGCACCGCCCGCACCGGTGGCGCGGGCGTCGATCTCGACGGGAGTCGAACGATGAACCTCACCGAGGACCCCAGGTGGGCAGCGCCACGCCCCCCGACACCGCCCGTGACGGGACCGCCGACCGAGCCGCCGGCGCCCGACGGGACGACGACCGCCGACAGAGGCGCGCCGAGCGCACCCCGAGCGCGGGCGACACATCCCGCTCACCGGGCCCGTTGGGTCGCCGCCGCCTCGGCGGTCACCGCGGGGCTGGCGCTCACCGGCGTGCTCGCGGTCAGGGACCACCGGGCCGGGGCGAGCGGCAACGGCTCGTCGTCCAGCGGCTCCGGCACGACCGGCACCGGCAGCGCCGGCACCGGCAGCGCCCGCACCAGCACCAGCGGCACCGGCAGCGGCACCAGTACCGGCAGCACCGGCACCACCGGCACCACCGGCACCGGCAGCGCCGGCAGCGCCGGCACCGGCGGCGGCGCTAGCGGCAGCGGCAGCACCGGCAGCACCGGCAGCACCGGCGGCGGCGCTAGCGGCGGCAGCAGCACCGGCAGCACCGGCACCAGTACCGGCACCGGGGGCGGCGCAGTTCCCTCCAGCGCCCCCGCGGGTTCACCCACCGGAGCGCCCTCACGCCCGGGTTCGTCCCGATCGGTCCCGAGCTCCTCGGGTCAGGGCACATCAGCGACCGGCGGTGCCCAACCCTCCGCTCCCCGGACCGCACCGAGCTCGTCCAGCCACGGCAGCTGACCGCCGGGCCAGGACGAGCCGGGATGCGCGCCGACACCCACGGCCCGACGCTCGGCGCACGACGTGCCCTCGGCACACCACGGCCCACAGGACGGCTGCTGGCCCGCCGAGAGTCCCTGGCGCGCCCAGACCCTTAGCATCGGTCCATGGCCCGCTACCTCGACGAACCGGTGGACGACCTGCCCTTCACGACGGCGGCCAAGGCCCGCCGGTACGCCACCGAGCGCTACGTCGGTGCCGTGGGCCGCAACTGGTACACCTCCGACCCCACCCTGCAGCGCCTCATGCACCGCCACCTCGGCGACGGCGGGCTGGCGTGGGCCACCCCGCACCTCGAGCGGGCCGGTGCGCTGATGGGCGGACCCATCGCCGAGCGGGCCGAGGAGACCGACCGCAACCCGCCCCGCCTCGAGAAGTACGACCGCTGGGGCCACGACATCAGCCGTGTGGTGATGCCGGCCACGTTCGAGCAGTCCCGGCGCGACCTGGTCGAGCACAGCTTCACCTCACCCCGCTTCCAGGCCGAGGCGCGCCAGGCCGGCGTCAACCCCGCCCCCCTGT
>JBIOZN010000094.1:0-7138 GCA_044871175.1 Acidimicrobiales bacterium
TGGCTGCCGTCGGCCCGGCTGACGTCCACCGACTGGGCGCCGGTGACGAGCGTGGCCGTCGTGGCCAGCGTCCCGCGCCGGTCGAGGACGACGGCCGTGCCGGTGCGCCGCTGGCCTCCGGCGACGACGGCCACCGAGGCGACGCCGGCGTCGGACTCGCCCTCGCCCGTACCCCGGGCCGCCTGCAGCGTGGACGCGCTGGAGGCCAGAGTGACGCCGGGTGAGCCGTCGCGCACCGACGACCCGAGGCCCACGGTGACGGCCAGCAGCCCGGTGACGAAGAGGGCGCTGGCGGCCACGCTGGCCACGACCGTGATGCCCACCAGCCCCCGGCCACCCCGTCCCGTCGCCGGCACCGGCGCCAGGGGCACGGTGGCGGCCAGCTCGGAAGGATGGCGCCACAGGCGGTCGTCAGGGGAGGGCAGGGGGACGCCGGGGTAGCTCCCGTCGTCGTCCGGCCACTCCTCCCACTCCACGGCCGCGGACCTTACCGGTGGCCGTCACGAGCGCGTCCGCGCCTGGCGGGGCCGGCCGCAGCATGCCGGGTCACTAGCATGACGCCTGCATGTCGGACCTGGTACCGGCCCCCGAGCAGGGCGCGAACTGGCTGGCGCTCACGTCGGCCGAGCTGCCGGTGGCGGCCGCCTACGCGTGGGCGGTGCGGCCCGAGTGCGGGGCGGTGGTGCTGTTCTCGGGCACGGTGCGCGACCACGCCGACGGACGGCCGGGGGTGTCCCGCCTCACCTACGAGGCCTACGAGGCCCAGGTCGTCCCCCGCCTGGCGGCGGTCGCCGCCGAGTTGCGCTCGCGCTGGGCGACGGTCGGGCGCGTCGTGCTCTGGCACCGGGTGGGCGAGCTGGCCGTCGGTGAGTCGTCCGTGGTGGTGGCGGTGTCGGCCCCCCACCGCGACGAGGCGTTCCTGGCCGCCCGGTTCGGGATCGACGCCATCAAGGCGAGCGTTCCCATCTGGAAGCGGGAGCGGTGGGAGGGCGGCGAGGACTGGGGGTTGGCGGCCACCGACCTCGACGCCGCCGAGCGAGTGGCCCCGCGCTGATGGACAGCCTGCTGTTCCTGCTCGGTGCCTTCGCCCTCGTGGTGCTGGGCACCAGCGTGATCGCCCTCCGCCACCGCCAGCCCCGCGGCTTCGACCACTCGGTCAAGGAGTTCCGCCGGGAGATGCAGGCCCTGTCACCCGAGCTCCGGCGGGAGGAGGAGATCGAGCCCATCGACCCCCTCACCGGTCCCACGGGGGAGTAGCGCGCTGGCCCGCGACCTCGCCATCGACCTCGGGACGGCCAACACCCTCGTCTACGCCCGGGGCCGGGGCATCGTGCTCAACGAGCCCAGTGTCATCGCCCTCAACAGCCAGAGCGGCGAGGTCCTGGCCACGGGCCATGACGCCTGGCAGATGATCGGGCGCACCCCCGGCTACATCGTCGCCGTGCGCCCCCTGCGCGGTGGGGCCATCACCGACTTCGACATCACCGAACGCATGATCCGGTTGCTGTTGCAACGATGCGGCGTCACGCGCTTCAACCGGCCCCGTGTCGTCATCTGCGTGCCGTCGGCCATCACCGAGGTCGAGAACCGCGCCGTCATCGAGGCGGCCCGCCGCGCCGGCGCGGCCGACGCCCAGTTGATGGAACAGCCCATGGCCGCGGCCATCGGAGCCGGGCTGCCCATCGACGAGCCCATCGGCAACATGGTGATCGACGTGGGCGGCGGCACCACCGAGACGGCGGTCATCTCGCTCGGGGGCATCGTCGCCCTCGAAGCCATCCGGGTCGGCAGCTTCGACATCGACGCCGCCATCCAGAACTACGTGCGGCGCGAGTACGGCATCGCCATCGGCGAGCGCACCGCCGAGGAGATCAAGATGGCCATCGGCTCCGCGGACCGCATCGCCGGTGAAGTGCACGCCGAGGTGCGCGGGCGTGACCTCATGAGCGGGCTCCCCAAGACGGTCGTGTTGTCACCCGACGAGGTGCGGGCGGCCATCGACGAACCCGTCACCGCCATCGTCGACAGCGTGCTGCGCTGCCTTTCCAAGGTGCCGCCCGAGCTGAGCCAGGACTTCATCACCCACGGGATCACGCTCGTGGGCGGCGGGGGGATGTTGCGGGGGCTCGACACACGCATCTCGCGCGAGACGCACGTGCCCGTGCACCTGGTCGACGCGCCCCTCGAGTCGGTCGTGCTCGGGGCGGGCCACTGCATCGAGCACTACGACGCCCTGAAGACGATGTTCATGGGCGCCCACCGCTGAGGCCGCGCAACGATATCTGTTGCGCGCTAGGCTGCACGCCATGAACGACCGGTCCAGGGCGCGGAGCAGCGAAGACAGAAAGCGCGCCGCCTGGCAACCGGAGGCGCGGGCGAGATTCGTCACCCGCGTCGCGGGAGGTACCCGGAAGGCCGCCGCACTGCTCGACGTCGCCGCCTCGCAGCCCAGCCGCTGGGTCAACGGCGACAGCATCCCCGGCCCGGCCCAGGCCCGGATGCTGGTCGATCTCGACCACGTGTTGGCTCACCTGTTGTTGGTGTGGGGCGATGACGCCGTGGCCCGCGACTGGTTGACCACCCCGAACATGCACCTCGACGGGATCCGGCCGGTGGACTGGATCCGGCTGCACGGGACCTCGGAGGTGGTCGACGCCATTCGGGCCGAAGCGGCGGGCGCCTACGCCTGATCGTGCTCGTCTACCGGGTCTTCCCGTACCGGCCCGAGGCGCGGGAGGGCGAACCCGGCCATCCCCTGTCCGTCCATCCCGACCAGGGTTGGGGGCGCTGGGACAATCCCGATCGGTACCGGGCGCTCTACGTCTCCTCGTCGGCCAGCGGTGCCATCGGCGAGAGCTTCGCCCACGTGTCGGTGTGGTCCCGGGCGATGCTCCCGTTCCCCGCCATGGCCGGAGCGGTCCGCACGCTCGGGGTGTACTCGTGGAACGAAGAGCGCCATCCGCTGCTCGACCTCGACGACGCCCGCGCCCTGCTGGATCGCGGCCTGCGACCGACGGACGTGGTGAAGCGCAACCGGCCGCGGACCCAAGCGATCGCACGCGCCGTCTTCGACGAGGGTGTGTGGAGCGGCTTGTCCTGGTGGTCGATGCATCGGCCGCAATGGACGCTGCACGCGCTGTGGGACCTCGGCGCCGTGGCCCTCGAAGACGTCGAGGGGCTGCCGGCCCACCCGGCGGTGCCCGACGCCGGCACGCTGCTGGGCAAGGTCGTCGATCGGAACCTGTTGTGACGGTGGCGCCGCTTCTGGCAGGAGCGCCGCCGCCCTGAGCAGGCGCGGTGAAGAAGATCTCCTGCCAGAACGCCGACCGCGCCGGTCAGGCCGGCGAGAGGCGGGCGACGACACCGTCGAGGCTGAGCACGTACAGCTCGCCGTCGGCGCCCTCGCCGACGCTGGCGATGGCCTCGGGGCCGTCGTTCAGGGCCACGGGATCACCGGCCAGGGTGCCGTCGGCCTCGACGGCCAGGGCCCGGATGCCGGGCCGGCAGTCGTCGGCGAAGACGTAGGCGCCGGCCAGGCGGGGGATGGCACTGCCGCGGTAGACGAACCCCCCAGTGATGGAGCAGTCCCCCTGGCCGTGCCCGTACTCGTACACCGGCCCGACGGCCCCCTCGGTGGGCTGGTCGGCGTTCTGGCGACGAGTGCCCTCGAGGGCGCTCCACCCGAAGTTGACGCCCCGCCCCGCGCCCTCGGCCACCGGCGAGCGGTCGACCTCCTCGCGCGCGCTGCCGCCCACGTCGGCGATCCACAGGTCGCCCGTCGCCCGATCGAAGGCGAAGCGCCAGGGGTTGCGCAGCCCGTAGCTCCAGATCTCGGGACGGGCGCCGTCCTGGCCCACGAAGGGGTTGTCGGGCGGCACGGTGTACGGCTGGTCGTCCACCGGTCGGGGGTCGACGCGCAGGATCTTGCCCAGCCAGGTGTCGAGGGCGAGCCCGTGGCGCTGGGGATCACCCTGAGACCCGCCGTCGCCGAAGCCGATGTAGAGGAAGCCGTCCGGGCCGAACAGGACGTTGCCGCCATTGTGGTTGGGATAGGGCTGTTCCTGGAACAGCACCTGGCGGCGGGTGGCCGGATCGACGGTGCCGTCGGCGGTGACGGCGAGCTCGTCCACGTGGCTGTCGCCGTTGGGATCGGTGTAGTCGACGTAGAGGCGGTCGCCGGCGGGCGAGAACGTGAGGCCGAGCAGGCCCCGTTCGCCTCCCGCCCGGGTGAGGGCGCTCAGGTCGACGACCGGGGCCGGGTCGAGGACGCCGTCGCGCACCACGCGCACGCGGCCGCCGCGCTCGGCGACGTAGAGGGCGGGGTCACCGGGCCGTACGGCCAGGGCCACGGGCTCGTCGAGCCGGGCCACCTCGGCCAGGCCGACACGCGGCCCGCCGAGATCGGGCGTGGCCGTGGTGGGTGCGGGCGCGGCCGAGCCGCCGCTGACGGGGACTGACGCGATGGTTGACGCCGGGGCGGCGGGAGCCGGCGTGGTGGTGGCGCGCGCGCTGGTCGGCACCGCGCTCGTGGGCGCCGGCCCGGTCGTGTTCGGGGGGGCGGTGATGGCCGGCGCCGGTTGGTCGGCCGCCGGCTCGTCGCCGCCGTCGCCGGCGCACGCGCCCAGCATCACCGGGATGACGAGCACGCCGGCCGTGATCGCGTGCCACGAGCGGTGGGTCACCGGGGCGGGCGGATGAGGCCCTCTTGCACCACCGACACCGCCATGGTGCCATCCTCGGTGAAGATCGAGCCGTAGGCCAAACCGCGCGCCGCCGAGGTGGAGGCCGCCGTCTGCACGTAGAGCAGCCACTCGTCGGCCCGGAACGGCCGGTGGAACCACATGGCGTGGTCCAGGCTCGCCATCTGCAGCTGAGGTCCGAGCAGGTTCATGCCGTGGGGCAGCAGGGTCGTGTCGAGCAGGGTCATGTCCGACGCGTACGTCACCACGCAGGCGTGCAGCACGGGGTCGTCGGGTAGCCGCCCGTCGGCCCGCAGCCACACGCGCTGCTGGGGCGGTCGTGGCGCGGTGCGCTCGAGCGGGCTGCCGTCCACGTAGCGCACGTCGATCGGCCGGGGCCGGTCGTACAGGTCGCCGAGCTTGTCCTTGTGGGCGGCCATGCGGTCCCGGAAGCTGGGCAGGTCATCGGGCCGGGGGACGTCGGGGGGCGGGGGCAGCTGGTGGTCGAGCCCCGGCTCGAGGGTGTGGAAGCTGGCCTGCAGGTTGAGGATGGCCTGCCCGTGCTGGATGGCGACGACGCGGCGCGTCGTGAAGCTGCGGCCGTCACGGATGCGGTCGACCAGGTACAGGATCGGCACGGTGGGGTCGCCCGGCAGCAGGAAGTAGGCGTGCAACGAGTGCACCGGGCGGGGCGGCGTGCCCGGAAGCGGGTCGACGGTGCGGGCCGCGGCCACCAGGGCCTGGCCGGCCACCTGGCCGCCGAACACCCGTTGGCGGCGCTCGTCGGGCGAGCGTCCCCGGAAGATGTTGACCTCGATGGGCTCGAGGTCGAGCACGCGCACGAGCTCGTCGAGCGGACTGGTCACGGCCGAGCATCCTGCCATCGCCGCCCGGCGGGCGAGGCCGCTCGATGTGGTGGCGTTGAGGAGGCCGGCAGGTGCAGATTCCTGCCTCAGGCAGGAATGTGCACCGTGGAGGTGCAGATTCCTGACTGAAGCCAGGCACGCCCCGCAGTTGATCGAGCGGGGCGCTAGCGAGTGGGCGCGGCCGCCCCGGTGCGGGCCGACGCGGCGGCGAAGGGTTCGGCCAGCAGCTGGACGCGCAGGCCGTCAGCGGTGTCGAACTCGATGACGTCGAGGCCCGGCTGCTCGACCGGCGGGGTGATGGCCGCGGCCGATCCGAGCGGCAGCAACCCGCCCGGCGGTGTGCCGCCGGCGGCCCCGGTGCCGAACGGGGTGGTGGGACCGGGGGGGCACGCACCGGCCGACAACGGCCGGATGAGGGCGGCGTCGCCCATGGCCGTGACCCGCCCGGCACCGTCGATGTTCCAGGCCCCGTCGCCGAACAGCGGGGTGACGGTGACGCCGGGGGCGACCGGCGCGTTGTCGGCCACCATCGTGCTCCACGGCCCGAGGCCGATGCTGCACTGCTGGCGCTGCTGGGCGGCGATCAGGCTGGGGTAGGGGTTGATGGGCGTGCCCTCGGGGGAGCGGATCTCGAAGTGGAGGTGGGGCACCGAGCCCTCGGCGTTCCCGCTGTCGCCCATGTAGCCGATGATCTGTCCGGCCCGCACGGTGGTGCCCACGTGGATGTACGGGGGCACCTGCCATTCGGGCGTGGCCCACCCGTCATCGGAACCGGGCGTGTCGTTGTTGACGTGGAAATAGTTGACGTACCAACCATCGGCACCGGTGATGGTGACGATGGCTCCCGCCTTGCCGGCGTTCTCGTACCGGACGCGGGTGACGGTGCCGTCGATGGCGGCGAGCAGGGGCTGCATGCGCACGCCGAGGATGTCGTTGCCCTGGTGGCGGCGCGAGCAGCCGTCCCGGCAAGCGAGCCAGTCGTTGCCGTAGCGGGTGGGCCCGAGCACCGGGAAGGCGATCGGGCGCACCTGCCCGTCGGCGGTGGCCGGCAGCGCGGGGATCGGGGCGTACGTGGCCAGCTTCTGCTGGTAGATGGCGAGCCACTTGGCCTGGTACTGGCGGACCGTGAGGGTGTTGCCGCCGGCGGGGTTGGGGACCCGGTCCATCCACGAGGCATCGCGCGCCGCCAGCGGGTAGTACCACATCACCGGCACCATGGAGACGTCGCCGTAGGTGGACAGGATGCGCTCGACGTCTTCGCGAGCCCGCTGGTCCTGCACCGCTGGCGGCGCCAGATAGGCCTCGGGGTACCCGGCGTAGCCGTTCCAGGTGGACGGGATGTACTGGTAGGCGCCGGAGGCGCCGGCGCGGTTGGGCCCGATGTCGTAGCGCTCGCCGGACTCGAGCGTGCGGATCGTGGCCAGCACCACGTCGACGGGCACGCCGGCGGTGACGATGCCAGTGGTGACGAGCGGGGCGGGCACGCCCGTGGGGTGGGCGACCGTGCCGTCACCGCCGCCCGACACGGGATCGGCCTTGGGGCCCGGCTGGGCAGGGGCGCCGTCGGCCCCGCCCGGATCGGGCCCCGGCTCC
>JBIOZN010000095.1:0-7233 GCA_044871175.1 Acidimicrobiales bacterium
GGCCGAGGGCGCTCGCGTGCTCCTCGCCGACATCCAGGACGAGCGGGGGGCGCAGCTGGCCGCCGAGCTCGGCGACGCCACCCGCTACGTCCACTGCGACGTCACGTCCGAGCCCGACATCGCCGCCGTCGTCGACACCGCCGTGGCCGAGTTCGGGCGCCTTGATTGCATGTTCAACAATGCCGGCATCGTCGGTGCCCACGGCGGAATCGACGAGATCCCGGTCGAGGAGTACGACTTCACGATGGCGGTGCTGCTGCGCTCGGTGTTCCTGGGCATGAAGCACGCCGCCCGGGTGATGAAGCCCCCGCGCTCAGGCGTCATCCTCTCCACGGCCAGCATCGGCGGGTTGCAGGGGGGGCTCGGACCGCACGTCTACGGCGCCGCCAAAGCCGGCGTGGTCGCCCTCACCCGCAACGTCGCCGCCGAGTTGGGGGCCTGGTCGATCCGGGTGAACGCCATCGCCCCGGGCAAGATCCTCACGCCCATGAACGCCGCCGCCATCGTGGGGAGCCCCGACGCCATGGACGAGGCGCGGGAGGCGTTCCGCACCCGGACGCCCTTGTACGGCCGCATCGGTGTCGCCGACGACATCGCCCACGCCGCTTTGTGGTTGGCCAGCGACGACGCCGGGTTCGTGAGCGGCCACACGCTGGTGGTGGACGGCGGGCTCACCACGGGAACGAAGGAGAACGTGGCGCCCGGCGAGCACGGCCGCTGGGCCACGCGCACGAACCTCATCCGCGAGGCGGGGCGGAGCGGGCTGCCGGCCGACGGGTCGTGATGTCCACGGCCGGCCCCCGGCGCGGGATGATCAGGCTTTGGCCCTTCTCGGGTTGGGCGCGCCGCCGGCCCGCCGGGGCTCGATGCCGGCTTCGAGCACCCGGCGCTCCTCGATCCGCCAGCGGCCGTCCCGCTTGAGCCACCGGTCGTGGTACTCGCCCCACAGCACCATGTCGGCCCGAGTCGGATCGGCGTAACGGTGCCAGGCCCGCACGTAGCTCACGGCGGTGGCGGAGTCGTCACCGGTGAACTCGATCCCGATGTTGCCGATCAGGTGCTGGGTGGCTTCGAACTGTGGGAGCACGGTGTCCATCCACTCGACGACGGCGTCGACGCCCCGGATGTCACCACTGTGGGGTGAGGCGAAGGTGCAGTCGTCGACGAACACCTCCCGGTGGCCTTCGGTCTCGAGCCAGTCCGTCGCCCGGGCGTAGCGGAACATCTGGTCGGCGATGGCGGCGCGGTCGTCCAGGCGGTCGAGGCTCACGCGGCCATCATCGGACGATCACGTCGGGATTGCCACTTCGCCAGGTGTACTCCTGCACTCGTTCGGTGATCGCCCATCCGTCCGGCTGGCGGCGCAGCCGGTCGCGGTACGTCCCGGCGATCACGTACAGGCCGCCCTCGGGCGCGCGGGCCCGTACGTGCTGGGCGTGGAAATAACACATGGCCCGGGCGGTGTCACCGTCCACCGTCACCAGCACGCTTCCGATGAGGTGCTGGCTGGCGTCGAGCGGCGCGAGGGCGGCGCGAGCACGGGCGACGATCGCGGCCGGTCCGTCGGCCCGGCCGCCCGGATGCACGAACACCGCGTCTAGGGCGAAGCAGGCGGCGACGGTCGGCCAATCCCGGCCGTCGAGGGCATGGGCGTAGCGGACGAGGAGGTCGCTGACCGCCTGGCGGTCGATCGCGTCCTGGACGTCACGTTCAGCCAACCGTCGCACGGCGTCACCGTACCGAGACCGGTCTCGGCGCGATTCCGCCATAGATGGCGGGATTCGCGCCGAGAGCTGGAGGCGGTCAGGCGGCGGCCCCGGCGCCGAAGGAGAACGTCGTTCCGACGCTGTTGGGGATATAGGCGTCGGGCAGCCGTCGGGCCAGGGCGTGGGTGGCCTTCCAGCCCGTGCAGTGCGCCGGCACGAGCACGTCAGGGGCGAGGCGCTCCAGGGCGTCGACGGTGGGGTCGATCACCGGCTCGAACAGCGGCCCACTGAGGTGGAAGCCGCCGAGGACGGCGTGGAGCCGGTCGACGCCGGTGAGGCGCCGCGTGTAGTGGCAGATGTTGACGATGCCGGCGTGCCCGCAACCGGTCAGGATCACGAGCCCCTCGCCGGCGACACGGGCAACCGTTCGGCGTGAGACCTTCACCTCGTCGACCGGCTCGAGCGCCAGCACCTCACCCGGCCAATCGGCCTCGGCCGGGACGGCCTCGACGGCGGGGACCTCGTGGTGGCCAGAGTCCTGGCACATGGTTGGCTCCTCCCCTCGTGCCCCCCGCCGGCCGGGGCCGCCCCGGACGGCGCCTCATCAGCTTGGCGCGCGGACGACGGCGACGGGGCAGGGGGCGAGGTGGATGCTGCGCCGGCTCACCGAGCCCAGCAGCAGGCCGCTGAGACCGCCGCGCCCGCGCGACCCCACGACGAGCAGGTCGGCGTGGCCCGCCATCTCGGCCAGGACGGGGCCGGCGCTCCCCTCGGCCGCGATGGCTTCGACGGCTCGCGGCCCCGTCCGCCCGGTGGGGTCGGGGGCGATGGACCGGGCCATCAGCTCGGCGAGGTCACGGCTCGCCTGCTCGATGGCGGCCGTGGCCGCGGCCACGTCCCAGGTGAACGCGCCCACCGGCTCGGGCGCCGGCCAGACGTTGACGACCTCGAGCGCGGCGCCCCGCGAGGCCGCCTCCCGGGCGGCGAAACGCAGGGCGGCGTAGGAGGGTTCGGATCCGTCGACACCGACGACGACGCAACCGTGGCGGTTGTCCGCCCATTCCTCGGGCACCACCACCACCGGGCAATGAGCGTGCGCCGCCGATTGGAGCGCGACCGAACCCAGCAGGTGCTCGGCCAGCCAGCCGCGCCCGTGGGCGCCGACGACGAGCACGAAGGCGCGGGACGAGGCGTCCACGAGCGCGGCGGTGGCGCGGTCGCGTACGAGCTGGGGTTCGGGGGTGACGGGCGCGCCGGCGGCCACGGCCCGCTGAACGGCGTCGTCGAGCAGCTCTCGGGCGAAGGCCTCGTAGGGGACGGGCTCGAGGGTGACGAAGTCGACGCCGAGATCGAGCGCCGGTGGTGCCCAGGCGTGCAGGGCCACCAACGGCGTGTGATGGCGGGCGGCGGCGTCGCTCGCCCACAGGACGGCACGATCGGCGTAGGCCGACCCGTCCACGCCGACGACGATCGGACCGGGCACAGCGGCATCGGGAGCGGTGGCCATCGCGCGATCGTGCGGTCAGTCGCGGCGCGCCGGGCAGGGGCGAAGGTCCCGGGCGCCGCCCGTCGCGTTCAGGTAGGCAGGCACCGTGCGCCCGCTGACCGAGGCCGAGGTGGACGACCGTGTGGCTCGAGGGCTGCGCAACCAGGTCGAGGCTACGACCAGCCGGTCCGTGCGCGACATCGTGCGGGCCAACGTCCTCACCCGCTTCAACGCCATCCTCGGCCTGCTGTTCGTGGCCGTGCTGGTGGTGGGCGCGCCCGGAGACGCCTTGTTCGGCGCGGTGATGGTGGCCAACTCGCTCATCGGGATCGGCCAGGAGGTGCGGGCCAAGCGCACCCTCGACCGCCTGGCCGTCCTCGTCGCGCCTCAAGCCGCCGTGCGGCGGGCCGAGGGCGAGCGCGTGCTCCCCGTGTCGGACATCGTGCTCGACGACCTCGTGCGGCTGCGGCGGGGCGACCAGGTCCCGGTCGACGGCACCGTGGTCGAGACCGAGGGGCTGGAGGTCGACGAGTCGCTCCTGACGGGCGAAGCCGACCCGGTGCCCAAGCAGGCGGGCGATCGCGTCCTGTCGGCCAGCATCGTCGTGGCCGGAGCGGGCACGTTCGTGGCCACGGCCGTGGGGGCCCAGACGTACGCCCACCGGCTGGCGGCGGAGACCAAGCGGTTCCGCCCCGCCCGCTCCGAGCTGGTGGACGGCATCAACCGCCTGCTCGGCTACCTCTCGTGGGTCCTGGTCATCGTCGGCCCGGTGCTGTTGGTGAGCCAACTCGCCCGCTCCGACGAGGGCGACACCGGTGACGCCGTCGTGAGCACGGTCGCCGCGCTGGTGGGCATGGTGCCCGAAGGGCTCGTGCTCCTGACCAGCCTGGCCTTCCTGGTCGGTGCGCTCACGCTGGCCCGCCGGCAGGTGCTCGTGCAGGAGCTCCCGGCCGTGGAGGGTCTCGCCCGCGTCGACGTCGTGTGCCTGGACAAGACGGGCACGCTCACCGAGGGCCGGATCGTGTTCGACCGGTTGGTGCCCGTGGGGAAGCACGGCACCGCCGATGTCGCCGCCGCCATCGGGGCTCTGGTTGACGATCCGCACGCCAACCCGACGGCCCGGGCCCTGTCGGCCGCCTTCGCTCCGCCCACGCCCGCCTGGGCGCGCACCGGGAGCGTGGCCTTCGCCTCGGACCGGAAGTGGAGCGCGGCCAGCTTCGACGGCCAGGGGACCTGGGTCCTCGGTGCGCCCGAGATGGTGTTGCCCACGGGTGCCGACGAGGCGGTGCGCAGCACGGTCAACGCCGCCGCGGCCGAGGGCCAGCGGGTCCTGGTGCTGGCCCGCACGGGTACGCCGCTCGACGGCGAGCGCCTGCCCGCCGGGCTGGCGCCCCTGGCCCTCCTCGTGTTCAGCGAGAAGGTGCGCGCCGACGCCCCGGACACCGTTCGCTACTTCGCCGCCCAGGAGGTCGAGCTCAAGATCCTGTCGGGCGACAACCCGATCACCGTGGGCGCCGTCGCGCGGCGCGTCGGGCTGCCCGGCGGACGGGATCCTGTCGATGCTCGCACCCTGCCCGAGGACCAGACGGCGCTCGGCGCCGCTCTGGAGGCGCACGCCGTCTTCGGCCGCTTCACGCCCCAGCAGAAGCGCCGTGCCGTCGCCGCCCTCCAGGCCCGGGAACACACCGTGGCGATGACCGGCGACGGCGTCAACGACGCCCTTGCCCTGAAGGACGCCGACATCGGGGTGGCGATGGGCGACGGTGCCCCGGCCACTCGGGCGGTCGCCCAGCTCGTGCTGCTCGACAACCGCTTCGCCCACCTGCCCACGGTCGTCAACGAGGGTCGACGGGTCATCGCCAACATCGAGCGGGTCGCGAGCCTGTTCGTCGTCAAGAACGTGTACTCGGGACTCCTCGCCCTGGTCGTCGTCGGGGCGGGAGTGCCCTACCCGTTCCTGCCGCGCCAGCTCACCCTGCTGAGCGGGCTCACCATCGGGATCCCGGCCTTCGTGCTGTCGTTCGCCCCCAGCCAACAGCGCTACACCCCCGGATTCCTGCGGCGGGTGCTGCGCTTCTCGCTGCCCACCGGGGCCGTCGTCGCTCTCGCCATCTTCGCCGCCTACGTGCTGGCGCGCGAGCGGGACTACGCCGGCGACCAGGCGCGGGCGGCGGCGACGGCGGTGGCCATGATCACCGGGCTGTGCGTGCTGGTGCTCGTGTCACGGCCCCTGCACGCCTGGAAGCTCGGGCTCATCGCCGCCATGGCCGCGCTATTCGTCGCCGCGGTCACAGTCCCGTGGGCCCAGCGGTTCTTCCACGTGGACCTGCCCGCCGAGCTCGCCGTGGAGGCAACCGTGATCGGGCTCGTCGCCTCCGCCGTCATCGTCGTGCTGGCGCCCGAGAAGGGACCTTGGGCCGTGGCCCGGCGCGGGCGCGCGTCCGTATTGTGAGGCCGAGCCGATCCAACGCAGCCGATGAAAAGGAGCGAATCGGGGTTCGTCGTGGGCGACGTGACCGTGCAGATCGAGGCCGAGGAGGTGAGTCCTCGTTCCTGGGTGCAGGGCCTGGTGGGCACGCTGACGGGCCAGAGCGGGACCACCCTGTATCAGTTCGTGGCCTACCCCCGCGACGCCCACGGGCAACCGGTCGGGAAGGCGCTGCGCAGCGACAGCTTCCCGGTGATGCGCCCGCTGTCCACCCGGCCCGCCCCCGTCGATCCGGTGGACCAACTGGACACCCAGGGGGCCCTGGCGACGGCCATCACCGAACACCATGCCGCCTTCCGACGCCAGCTGATCGAGCGGGGATGGCGCCTGACCGGGCACGGAGGTCGGTGGTACGCCGACATCTTCGCCCGCCCGGCGGTCACGCGTGCCCGTGACCCCCGGCCCGGCGGGCACCCGAGACTGATCGCCGACGTCTGATCCGGGCTGGACGCAGTGCGGGGGGGCCGCCCACCGAGTGGGCGCGGCTGGTGCGGCCGCCGTCGCGGCGGTGCCGTTGCGGCGGTGCTCGGGCCGCCCGGGACCTCGCCGGCCGCTTTCCGGCCGCGGCTTCATCCGTTTAGTGCTCAACTCCGTAGAGGGGGTGGGCCCGGCTCCCGTCGGGCATCCCGTGAACCCCGAGCAGGAGGAAGCCCCGAGTGAAATCCCTTCGTGTCGTCCTGGGGGCGCTGGTCGCCGCCGCCTTCGCCCTGCTGCCGGCGGCTCTGCCGTCGGCAGCTGCGGCCCAGACCGCGCCGTCAGCGTCGATCATGCTGTTGCACGGCATCCCCGGAGCCACCGTCGACGTCGTCGTCGACGGCCAGGTCGTCATCCCCGGCTTCCGGCCCGGGGACATGCAGGACCTCAGCGCCTTTGCCGGCCAGACCCTGCGCAACGTCGAGGTGCGGGCGGCCGGAACCAGCACCGTCGTGATCGGCCCCATCGCCAGCCTGGCCGTGCCCGCCTCGGGCAACGTCACGGTGGTCGCCCACCTGAGCGCCGACGGCACGCCCACACTCACGCCCTTCGCCAACGACACCAGCGCCACCCCGGCCGGCCAGGGCCGGCTCATCGTGCGTCACGTCGCCGCCGCGCCCGCCGTTGACATCGTCGTGGGCGACGCCCGGCCGGTGACCAACCTGAGCAACCCCAACCAGGCGGCCCTGCTGCTGCCCGCGGGCACCATTTCGGGCGCCCAGGTGGCGCCATCGGGGGGCGATCCCATCGCCACCGCGCCCGACCTCGACCTGCGGGCCGGCACCGACCTGATCGTTTACGCGGTGGGCAGCCTGGCCGACGGCTCGTTCACCTTCTACACCCAGACGATCTCGGGTCTGGGCGGCTCACCCTCGTCGGTGGAGGCCGGCAACAGCCCTGTCAGCTCGGGCCGCGGCACCACCACGGCCCTGCTGGCCGGCGCCGTGGCCCTGCTGGTCGTCGGGTCGGGGGCTCTCGCCGTGCGCCGGCGCGCCATCACCACTCGGTGAACGACGAGCGTGCCCCGGCCGGGTCTCGGTCGAGCGCCGGCCGGGGCCGCGCCGCCACCGCCGTCACGG
>JBIOZN010000096.1:0-6009 GCA_044871175.1 Acidimicrobiales bacterium
GCCGGCGAGGAGGATGGCCAGCCCGCACACGAGGGCCGCCACGATCAGCTTGCGGGTGCTCACTTCGGGCCCGATGGTAGGGCCCGCAGCGGTGCGAGCGGGCTCCGGCCCTGGCACCATGGGGAGCGTGAGCCTCCGGGACCGCATCAAGAAGCTGACGGCGTCGGTGGACGAGCTGCACGCCGTGCGGCTGCAAGAGCGCTTCTGCAACGTCTCGTGCACAGCCATCGAGAAGGCCCAGAAGCGCGAGCCCGTCGTCATTGCCGGCGAGGTGCAGCGCATGCGCATCGTCCCCCGGGCGGGCTCGCCCTCGCTGGAGGTGGTGGTGAGCGACGGCAGCGGTGAGGCAGTCGCGGTGTTCACCGGGCGCCGCGCCCTGGGGGGCGTCGACCACGGGCGCTCGATCCTGCTCGAGGGCGTGGCCCACGACGAGCGCGGCCGCACCGTCCTGCTCAACCCCGCCTACACCCTGCTGCCCTGACCGCTTGGGTCACCGTTGCGTTGGAGCGGTCAACGCGACGGTGACACAGGCGCCGCTAGCGGCCCGTGAGGATCCGGCGGACGTCGTCCTCGGAGTCGGTGGTGACGAGCACGAGCACCTCGTCGCCGGCGCGCACGACGGTGTCACCCCGGGGCACGACCAGATGGTCCTTGCGCAGCACGGCCACCACGGTGGAGTCGCGGGGCAGGTGCAACTCGGAGATCTCCAGCCCGTCGGCCGGCGTGTCGGCCGCCAGCGTGACCTCGGCGAGCTTGGCCTTGCCCCCCTCGAAGCTGAGCAGGCGCACGAGCGACCCCACGCTCACCGCCTCCTGCACCAGGGCGGCCAGGAGGTGAGGCGTGGACACGGCCACGTCGACTCCCCACATCTCGTTGAACATCCACTCGTTCTTGGGGTTGTTGACGCGGGCCACCACCCGCGGGACCCCGAACTCCTGCTGGGCCAGCAGCGAGATCACGAGGTTGTCCTCGTCGTCGCCCGTGACGGCGGCCACCACGTCGGCCGCGCTCGTCTGCGCCTCGGCCAGGTTGGACACCTCGCAGGCGTCGCCCCGCAGCCAGGCCACGCCCTTGGGCTCGCCGTCGAGCTGGGCCCGGCGCACCGTCGCCGGGTCGTTGTCGACGATGAGGACCTCGTGGCCCCCGGCGGTGAGCTGCTCGCCGATGAAGCGGCCCACGCTGCCGCCTCCGGCCACCACGACCCTCATCGGTGTCCTCCCGTCGCCGCCGGGTCGCCCAGCCGGGCGTCCACATCGGCCACGCGGTCGCTGGCCACCACCAGGTACACCACGTCGCCGTCCTGCAACACGAGCTCGCGCTTGGGCATGAGGGCGACGCCCAGGCGGCTGACGGCCATCACTCGGGCCAGCCCCTCCGCGTCGAGGTCGGCCAGCGGGTGGCCCGCCCACTTGGACGGCACCTGGCGCTCGACCAGGCTCACCTTGGCGCTGGGATCGACCCATTCGACGCCCGCCTCGTCGGGCAGGATCCGGCGCAGCACCCGCTCGGTGGTCCAGGCCACGGTGGCCACCGTGGGCACGCCCAGGCGCTGATAGATGGCCGCCCGCTTGGGGTCGTAGATCCGGGCGACCACCCGCTCGACCCCGAAGGTCTCCTTGGCCACCCGGGAGATGAGGATGTTCGAGTTGTCGCCGTTGGTGACCGCCGCCAGGGCGCCGGCGCGCTCGATCCCGGCCTCGATCAGACGGTCGCGGTCGAAGCCGACACCGGCCACGGTGGCGCCGCTGAAGCTCGGGGGCAGGCGGATGAACGCCTCGGGCCGCCGGTCGACGACGGCGACGGTGTGGCCCGATTCCGTGAGGCTCATGGCCAGGGAGGACCCCACCCGGCCACAGCCGGCGACGACGACGTGCACGGAGACCGACTGTAGCGAGCGCTCCGGACGAGCCGGCGGCCGTGACATGCTTCGCGACGGCATGTCGATGTTGAAGCGGATCCTCATCGGGCAGCCCATCGCTTCCACCGAGGAGCACCACCAGCGGCTGATCAAGACCATCGCCCTGGCGGTGTTCGCCTCCGACGCCATCTCCTCCACCGCCTACGCGACGGAGGAGATCCTGCTCGTGCTCATCCCCACGGTCGGAATGAAGGCCTTCACCTACCTCGTGCCCATCGCCCTGATCGTGGTGGTGCTGCTGGCCATCGTCGTCACCAGCTACCGCCAGACACTGTTCGCCTACCCCAACGGGGGCGGCTCGTACATCGTGAGCCGGGAGAACCTGGGCGAGATCCCCTCGCTGGTCGCCGGCTCGTCGCTGCTGGTCGACTACATCCTCACCGTGGCCGTGTCGGTCGCCGCCGGCGTGGCCGCCATCGTGTCGGCCTTCCCGGAGTTGAAGGACTACCGGGTGGCCCTGTGCCTCGGCTTCGTCGTCCTCCTCACCGTCGCCAACCTGCGCGGGTTGAAGGAGTCGGGGCGGCTGTTCGCCGGGCCCACGTACGTCTACATCTTCGCCCTCGCGCTGCTATTGGGCATCGGGCTGTTCCGGGTCTGGTTCGGCGGCCTGGGCGAGATCCCCAACCAGGCGGAAGCGCTCAACCACCTCACCGAGAACGGAGCACTGCTCGCCCCGGTCAGTGCCCTGGTCCTCATGCGCGCCTTCTCGTCGGGCGCCGTCGCCCTGTCGGGCGTGGAGGCGATCAGCAACGGCGTGCCCGCCTTCCGCCGCCCCGAGTCGCGCAACGCCTCCATCACCCTTCTGGCCATGGGCAGCATCCTCGGCTCGGCCTTCTTCGGGATCAGCGTGCTCGCCCACCACCTCAAGCCGGTGCCCGACGAGGAGGGCGGCCAGACCGTCCTGTCGATCATGGGCCGCCACGTCTTCGGCGGCGAGAACGTCGCCTACTACCTGCTGCAGTTCGCGACCTTCGCCATCTTGATCCTGGCCGCCAACACGGCCTATGCCGACTTCCCCCGGTTGTCGTCGATCATCGCCCGGGACGGGTTCCTGCCCCGCCAGCTGGCCAACCGGGGCGACCGCCTGGTGTTCTCCAACGGCATCCTCGTGCTGGCCGGCGCCGCCTGCGTCCTCATCATCGTCTTCGGCGGCGTGGTCAACGCCCTCATCCCCCTCTACGCCGTGGGCGTGTTCACCGGGTTCACCCTCAGCCAGGCGGGCATGGTGATGCACCACTGGCGGCTGCGCGAGCCCCACTGGCAGCCGGGCCTGGCCATCAACGCCCTGGGCGCCTTGGCCACGTTCAGCGTCCTCATGGTGGTGGTCATCTCCAAGTTCAAGTACGGCGCCTGGGTGCCGGTGGCGATCATCCCGCTGCTCGTCATCACGCTGAAGGCGATCGGCCGCCACTACGACCGGGTGCGCCGGGCGGTCACCATCCCGGCCGGCTTCAAGGCCCGCCGCTACGAGCATTACGTGATCGTGCTCGTGGGCTCGCTCAACAAGGGCGTGCTGCGGGCCCTCGCCTATGCCCGCTCGCTGGCCCCCGACCGGCTCATCGCCCTCAGCGTGGTGGCCGACTCGGCCGAGCAGGAGGCGCTCATCAAGGCGTGGGAGCAGTACCAGATCCCCGTCCCGTTGCACACCGTCTATTCCCCGTACCGGGAGCTGACCCGGCCCGTCCTCAAGTTCCTGGACGAGGTCGACGAGGAGAGTCCCGACGACATCATCACCGTCGTTATCCCCGAGTTCGTCACCAGCTGGAGCACGCAGTTCCTGCACAACCAGACGGCCCTGGCGCTCAAGGCCCGCCTCTTGTACCGGCCCCACACGGTCGTCACGTCGGTGCCGGTGCTGATCGACGCCGAGGAGCAGCTGCTCGAACGGGGCGCGGCCCAACCGGGTGAAGAGCTCGATGCCCGCCCCGGTGCGCCTCCGGAGGCGGCGCCGGAGGAGACTGGCGCGCCGACGGCCTGAGCAGTTCGGGCCCTGCGGCAGGAGGACAGCGAATGGACGTGGCCGTCACCGGCGCGAGCGGGCTCATCGGCACCGCTCTGGTCGCGGCATTGGAAGGGGCCGGGCACCGGCCGCTGCGCGTAGTGCGGGGGACGCCCGGTGGTGATGCGATCGGCTGGGATCCGGCCGCCGGCACGATCGACGCCGCCGGGCTCGAGGGCGTGGACGGCGTGGTGCACCTGGCCGGCGCGGGCATCGGCGACCACCGCTGGACCGACGACTACAAGCGCGCCATCCGGGAGAGCCGCCAGCAGGGCACGGCCCTGTTGGCGCGGACACTGGCCGGGCTGCAGCGGCCGCCGGGTGTGCTGGTGTCGCAGTCGGGCATCAACTACTACGGCGACCGGGGCGACCAGGAGGTCACCGAGGCCACCGGCGCCGGCGAGGGCTTCCTCGCCAACGTGTGTGTGGTGTGGGAGGCGGCTACCCAGCCGGCGGCCGACGCCGGGATCCGGGTGGTACGCACCCGGACGGCCCAGGTCCTGACGCCGAAGGGCGGCGCACTGGCCAAGCAGCTGCCGCTGTTCCGGTTCGGGGTGGGCGGGCGGTTCGGGAGCGGGCGGCAGTGGCAGGCGTGGATCAGCCTGGACGACGAGATCGGCGTCCTGCTGCACGCGTTGACGAGCGGGTTGTCGGGGCCCGTGAACGCGTGCGCGCCCCAGCCGGTGCGCAATGCCGAGTTCGCGGCCACGCTGGGGCGCGTGCTCGGCCGGCCGGCGGTGGTGCCGGTGCCGGCGTTCGGGCCCCGGCTCGTCCTGGGGGGCGAGCGGGCCGAGGCGCTGTTGTTCGAGAGCGTGCGCGCGATCCCCCAGGCCCTGCTGGGTGACGGCTACCGCTTCACCCATCCCGACCTGGAGGGCGCGCTGCGGGCCCTGCTGGGGCGCCCGGCCGGCTGAGCGGGCGCGGCGGTGGCGGGGCCCGATCGGACGCCCCGCCTCGCCGGTCCACCGTCCCAACCCGCTTCAGTCAGGAATCTGCACCTCTACGGTGCATTCGGCTGCCTCAGGCGGCGATCTGCACCTCCACGCCCGCCGGGCCGCCTGCTCACCGGCAGGTCCGCCCGGACCGCTTCAGGCAGGAATCTGCACCTCCACGGTGCACCCGCCTGCCTGAGGCAGGGATGTGCACCTCCCGCCCGGCGGCGGGCGAGTGCTCGTAGGGTGCGGCCGTGGCCGGATCGTCCTCCGAGATCGCCGTCTGGGTCGACGGGCGCGTGGTTGCCGGCGACGACGCCGTCGTGCCCGCCCTCGATCACGGCCTGCTGGTGGGCGACGGCGTGTTCGAGACCCTGAAGGTGGTGCGGGGCGTGCCCTTCGCCTGGCGCCGGCACCTGGCCCGGCTGCACACCTCGGCCGCCCGCCTCGCCTTGGCGGTGCCGCTGGACGACGCCGGGCTGCGGGCGGCGGCCGACGGGGTGATCGCCGTCGCCGGCCTGGGCGGGGCGCCGGGCCGGCTGCGGGTGACGGTGACGAGCGGGGCCGGCCCGCTCGGATCGCTGCGGGGCGAGGGCCCGGGGCGGGTGGTGCTCGCGGTCCAACCGATGGCGCCGTGGGAACCGGCGACCGCCGTCGCCGTCAGCCCCTGGACCCGCAACCCCGGCGACCCCCTGGCCGGCGCCAAGAGCACCAGCTACGCGGGGAACGTGGCCGCCCTCGCCTGGGCGGCCACCCGCCGGCCACCCGCGGGCGAGGCGCTCTTCACCGTCACGGGCACGGGGGCCCTGAGCGAGGGGACGGGGTCCAACCTGTTCGTGGCCGTCGCCGGCCGGCTGCACACCCCCTCGCTGGCCACGGCGTGCCTGGCCGGCGTCACCCGGGCGCTCGTGGTCGAACTGCTCGAAGGGGCCGTCGCCGAGCGCGACGACCTCACCGTGGGCGAGCTCCGCGCCGCCGACGAGGCGTTCCTCACGTCGTCCACCCGCGACGTGCAGCCGATCAGCGTGGTGGACGGGCATCGCCTCGGTGCCGTCCCGGGGCCGCTCACCGAAGCGGTCGCGGCCGCCTACGCCGCCGTGGTCGAGCGTGATCTCGACCCCTGAGTATTCCGGGCACGACCTGTGCCCTCATGTCCAACA
>JBIOZN010000097.1:0-5096 GCA_044871175.1 Acidimicrobiales bacterium
CGTCGCCCCTCCCGGCGCCCGCGCCCTCAACCTGGCCTTCGACGTGACCCCCGCCGATCTGGTCACCGCCATTGTGACCGAAGGCCGCACCTTGATACACTGACGCTCAAGTTTCCTTCTACGACGCAGAGGTAGCACGCACATGGCGCTCGACCCGAACCGGTGGACGCAGAAGACCCAGCAGGCCGTGGCGGCCGCCCTCGACGCCGCCAAGGCCGGCCCCAACCCCGAGGTCACGCCCGACCACCTGCTGGCCGCGCTCTTGCGCCAGGAGGACTCGGTCGTGCTTCCTGTCGTCCAGCGCCTCGGGCTCGCCCCCCTCATGCTGCGCAACCGGGCCGACCAGGCCGTCGCCCGGCTGCCCAAGTCCTACGGCGGCGCCGAGCCCCGGTTCAGCCGCGACCTCACCACCGCCTTCGATGTCGCCGAGACGTTCCGCAAGGACCTGCGCGACGAGTACCTGTCGGTCGAGCACCTGCTCGTGGCCATGGCCGACCGCCTCGGCATCGGGCGGGAGGAGCTGCTGGCGGCGCTGGCCGAGGTGCGGGGCAGCCACCGGGTCACCAACCAGAACCCGGAGGAGACGTTCCAGGCCCTCGAGCGCTACGGGCGTGACCTCACCGAAGTCGCGCGCGAGGGCAAGCTCGACCCCGTCATCGGGCGCGACGACGAGATCCGGCGCGTCATCCAGGTCCTGTCCCGGCGCACCAAGAACAACCCGGTGCTCATCGGCGAGCCCGGCGTGGGCAAGACGGCCATCGTGGAGGGCCTGGCCCAGCGCATAGCCGACGGCGACGTGCCCGAGGGCCTGAAGGGCAAGCGCCTGGTCGCCCTCGACCTCGCCTCCATGGTGGCCGGGGCCAAGTACCGGGGTGAGTTCGAGGAGCGCCTGAAGGCGGTGCTCAAGGAGATCACCGACTCGGCCGGCGAGATCATCACCTTCATCGACGAGCTGCACACCGTCGTCGGCGCGGGCGCCGCCGAGGGCGCCATGGACGCCGGCAACATGCTCAAGCCCATGCTGGCCCGCGGCGAGCTGCGCACCGTGGGGGCCACCACCCTCGACGAGTACCGCAAGCACATCGAGAAGGACCCGGCCCTCGAGCGCCGCTTCCAGCAGGTGTACGTGGGCGAGCCGTCGGTCGAGGACACCATCGCCATCCTGCGGGGCCTGAAAGAGCGCTACGAGGTCCACCATGGCGTGCGCATCCAGGACTCGGCCCTGGTGTCGGCGGCGGTGCTGTCCGACCGCTACCTCACCGGCCGGTTCCTGCCCGACAAGGCGATCGACCTGATGGACGAGGCGGCCTCGCGCCTGCGCATCGAGATCGACTCGCTGCCCACCGAGATCGACGTGGTCGACCGGCGCATCCTCCAGCTGGAGATCGAGCGGGTGGCGCTGGAGAAGGAGACCGACGCCCCGTCCAAGGAGCGCCTGGCCGCCCTCGAGGCCGAACTGGACACGCTGAAGGCGCAGTCGGCGGAGATGAAGCAGCACTGGGAGTCCGAGAAGGAGGCCATCGGCGCCATCCGCACCCTGAAAGAGGAGCTGGAGGCCCTACGGGCCCACGCCGAGCGCGAGACGGACCTGGAGAAGGCGGCCGAGATCCGCTACGGGCGCATCCCCGAGCTCGAGCGCCGCATCGCCGACGCCACCAAGCACCTCGACGAGCTGCAGGCCACGACGCGCATGCTGAAGGAGGAGGTCGACTCCGAGGACATCGCCGCGGTCGTGGCCAAGTGGACGGGCGTGCCCGTCAGCCGGCTCATGGAGTCCGAGATGCAGAAGCTCGTGCACCTGGAGGACCTGCTGCACCAGCGGGTGGTGGGCCAGGACGAGCCCGTGCGGGCCGTGGCCAACGCCATCCGCCGGAGCCGGGCCGGCCTGTCCGACCCGCACCGGCCGATCGGCTCGTTCCTGTTCCTCGGCCCCACCGGCGTGGGCAAGACCGAGCTGGCCCGAGCCCTGGCCGAGTTCCTGTTCGACGACGAGCGGGCCATGGTGCGCATCGACATGGGCGAGTACCAGGAGAAGCACACCGTCGCCCGCCTCATCGGCGCGCCGCCGGGCTACGTCGGCTACGACGAGGGCGGCCAGCTCACCGAGGCGGTGCGGCGCCGGCCCTACGCCGTGGTGCTGCTCGACGAGGTCGAGAAGGCCCACCCCGACGTGTTCAACGTGCTGCTGCAGGTGCTCGACGACGGCCGCCTCACCGACGGCCAGGGCCGCACGGTCGACTTCACCAACGCCGTGCTCATCATGACCTCGAACATCCGGGGCGAACCGATCGAGCACTTCAAGCCCGAGTTCGTCAACCGGATCGACGAGATCGTGCGGTTCCGGGCGTTGACGGAGGCCGACCTGGTGCCCATCGTCGAGATCCAGTTGCGCCATCTGCAGGTGCGCCTGGCGGCCAAGCGCATCGCCCTCGACGTCACCGACGGGGCCAAGCGCCAGCTCGCCCGTGACGGCTACGACCCCGCCTTCGGCGCCCGACCCCTGAAGCGGCTGATCCAGCGGGCCATCGGCGACCCGGTGGCCATCGCCATCCTCGAGGGCCGCTACGGCGAGGGTGACACCGTCACCGTCGACAGCGTCGAAGGCCAACTCGTCATCCGCTGACCCTCCCCGGGGCCGAGCGTCGGGTCACTTTCGCGTCGCAGACGCGCGAAAAGTGACCCATCCCTGGGAGCCCGGTGTCTGAGGAGAGTTCGGGTCGCAGGACGACCCCAAGTCGTCACGAAAGGCGAAGTGCACGACCCAGCGGGCCGACGGGGTGTCACCGGCGTGGCAGCTTTTCGTCGTGATCGTCGCTCCCCGCGCCCTCGAGCACCCGCCGACGGCGGCGGCGCTGCGGGCCCGGCTGCACCGGGCGCTCGCCCTCGTCGGCAGCGGTGCCGTGGCGACCCCCGTCGCCGTGCTGGTGGCCGAGCAGGGAGTCGGCGGCGACGCCGTGGGGCTGGTGGCCGTGCTGGTCGCCCTCGTCGGCGCAGGGGCGCTGCTGGCGGGCGTCGCCGGCGTCGGCGCCTGGATCGTGATCCGCCGGGTGCTGGAGGCCAACGCCTGGCGGGAGACCCCCGCCCGGGCCCGTTACCAGTACCGCCAGGGCGTGATCGTGGAGCTCGGCCGGGACCCCGACCGGCGGATGGTGCGGGCGATCACGCTGTCGTCACGCAACCAGCGAGCGCTTCTCCAGCCCGCGGGCACCCCGGTGTGGAGCGCCGGTGCCGACGGCCGTCGGGCCGTGGTGGCTCCGGTGGACGGCAGGGTGTTGCTCTACGCCCAACCGGTGCCGTCCGGGTCGCGCCGCGAGCAGCGGCTGCGGCGGATCCTGCCCGATTGAGACGGGGGTCAGGGCCCGAACTCGGTGTGGATCCTCCAGTTGGCCGTGGTGGCGAAGTCGGGGGACGAGGGCGTGGCCGGATCGCCCGGCGGGTCGCCGTAGTCGTCCTCACCCGACACCCACTCCACCGCGTTCTCGCCCCATCCGTCATCGGAGATCTCGTGGTCGACATACCGCGCCCAGTTGATGCGGTTCTGCTCGCCCCGGGCCTTGGCGCACTGGGCGGCGATGTCGAGAGCGAGCTGCTCGCAGCCGTTGGCCACCGTGGTGACGTCGTCGTGCTCGTCGTTCATCTTGGTGTCGAAGGTGGTGCGGTGGTTGCCCTTCCAGTCGATCCGGGCGTGATCGGCCAGCCCCACCCGGCTGGTCATGGCGGCACGCAGCTTGCCGGCCGCCGCCCACAGGCCGCGGGCCGCCGCCAACGAGGCGTCGTAGGGGAACACGATGTCGTCCTGGCTGGCCTCGATGCCACCGTACGCGGCCACGCCGGTTCCGACGTCACCACCGGCCTTGCCAGTTCCCGGACGCATTGCCGGGAGCAGAAGTGCCCAGCGCGTCGTCACAGCAGGTGATGGACATCGCCGGGGGCCCCATCGGACGCTTCGTCACGGTGCTGAGCGAGCGCGTCGTGGCCGCCCCGGCCGCCGGCCTGGCCCAGATGGTGGCGCGGGCGGCGGCGCCCACGGCCCCCGCCCCGGTCGATCGGGAGGGCCGCCGGACGAGCGCGCTCACCGCCGCCGGCGTACCCGTCGAGGTCAGCCTGACCGGCGGGCCCGCGCCCCGACCCGTCGTGCGGTGCACGGTGGAGCCGGGTTCGGCCCGGCCCTTCTTCGGTGCCCGGCTGCAAGCCCTGGCGGTGGCCGTCGAGGAGGCCCTCGACCGCCTGGGACCGGGCGCGGCCGCTGGCGACGGCGCCGCCCTGGTGCCCACCGCCTACCCACACGTGGCCGCCGTCCCGGCCCGGACCCTGTTCGCCGGCTCGGTGGGCCTCGTCCAGGGCGTCGCCCCCGACGGGCGCCCGGCCAGCGCTCCGGTGGCGGTGAAGGTCTACGTCCACGTTTGCCCCGACCCCGACGCGCTCGGGCGCGTCGTCGCCCGCTGGCCCGCCTTTGCGCCCCTCGCCACCTGCCCGTCGCCGGCCTGGGAGGCCTACGGGGTCGCCTTCGAGGTCGGCCCCACCGGCGCCGTCCGGCCCCGGGTCTACCTGCGGTCCCGCCGCCCCCTCGACGCCGCCGAGATCGAGCACGCCGCCGAGTGGGCCGTGCCCGGCAGCCGCACCGAACTGCGGGCCGCCCTCGCCGACGCGGGGGCGGGTGAGCGCACCGGCCGCCGCCCCCTCTTCCTCGCCCGCGACGCCGGGGCCGCCGAGGCCAGCAACGGCGCGGCCCTCCCCGCCACCCTGTACGTGAACCTCAGCGGCCACCGCTGGCGCGGGCACCGGGAGGCGTTCGTGCGGGCGCTGGCCCGGCGGCGCCATGGCAGCGAGGCGCTGGTGGACGCCATCGCCCACGCGGCCACCGCCGCGGGCGTCGACTGGCTCCCCACGATGGCCGGGCTGGGCCTCACCCCGCCGGGCACTCCCGGCAAGTACAACCTCTACGCCTGCCCCCTGGTGCGGGCCCGGGAACCCGCGGCCGCCGCCGCCTCGTCTCAGCCCTGCCTGCCCTGAGGCTGCCCCCGTGGAGGTGCGCGCATGGAAGTGTCGGCCCGGCCCGAGAACCTGAAGAAGTTCGTCACCGAGGGTCGCGACGC
>JBIOZN010000098.1:0-16435 GCA_044871175.1 Acidimicrobiales bacterium
ACCTTCTGGCAGAACGGCGGGGCCCCTGACCAGGGGCAGTGAGGAAGATCTCCTGCCAGAACCGTGCGGGAGAACTCGTGCCGGACTAGATCCCCGGGCTCACGCAGGTGCCGTCGAGGGCGCAGTAGGTGCTGGGCGCGTAGCCCTCGCCGTGGAAGACGGCGGTGGTCGCACTCGGCCCTCCGAGGTCCGCCGGCGAGACCGTCCACGTCGATGCCGCGCCGTGGTGCTCGAGCGCGACCGGGCCGACGGGCTGCCAGCTCCAGTCGAGCCCCGTACCCGCGTACTTCAGCAGGCGATCGTTCTCGAGGACGTAGTCGGCGCGCAGCTGCGGGCGGCTGCCCGTCCACCAGCCGGCGTGGCCGGGCGCGCCCGTCGCGATGAAGACCCGGCGGAAGGCGAAGGGGACGAGGAACGTGGCCCGGTACACGATCGTCTCGGGCGTCTGGGCCACGGCCGGCGCGACGATCCGACGGCCGTCGGGCAGGGCGGGTGTGCTGACCGTCACCGGCGTACTCGCCGCCGACGCGGTGCCGCTGCCATCCACGGCGCGGACAGCGAAGACGTAGGCGCCCCCGGGCCGGAGGCCTCCGACGGTCACCGCCGTGCACGTGGCGTCCAGGTGCAGGACCCGGACGTCGTCCTGGACGACGTCGTACCCGGCCGCTACTGGTCCATCGGCGGCCGGCGTCCACGCCAAGCGGACGGCCGTGTGCCTGAACTCGGTGGCGATGACATTTCGCGGGGCGGCCGGCGGGGCGGCCGGCGGGTCGCGCGGCGGTCCACCTCGACCGGTGGCCTCCGCCGCCGGCCCGCCCGGAGCCGGCGACCGCCGGGTGCGAGCCAGGCGTCCCATCTGGGCCTGCTGGCGACGCCAGTACGCCGGCGGGGGCAGCGCGCCGTACGGGTTGGCCGCGGGATTGGCGGTGACGTAGACGTAGCCGGCCCGGCGGCGCCGGCTGCGCGCCAGAGCCCGTTCCATCCTCCGGGCCGTTCCCGCCCCGTGTACGAGGTGCCAGACCTGGCGCGGGTCCTCCGGCTCCCAATCCAGGCGCCGGTAGGCCACCCCCGGCCCGCCGTGGCCGAGGTAGGCGTCGTACCCGCCCTCGAAGGTCACAAGGACGTCGGCGGCGTCGGCGAAGCACGCCGGCACGGCCGTGCCCGGGTTGGCGACCGTGATGGCTCCGGGGCGCTCACCCTTCACGTACTCGCGCAGGCGCCGGTAGCGGTCCGCCCAGGCGTGGGCGCCCGGTTCGGGGCCACAACCGCTCGGCACCTGATCGAAGAAGACGCCGCCGATGTCGGTGCCGTAGAAGTCGTACCAGGAGGCGCTGTCGCGCTGGGCCTGGCTGATCCAGTCGTCGGCGTCGACCGACCCGAGGCGCGTCCGCTGGCCCGTCGTGCCGAGGTAGCCCGTGTCGACGTAGCCGAGGACCGTGATGCCGGCGTGGCCTGCGCCGCGCAGGACGGCGGCCCATTCGGCTCGCTCGACGTAGTCGGGCCCGTTGACGACGTTGGCCACCACGAGGCCCACGGCCCCCGGCGCCGACGTGAGCAGCCGCGCCCAGCTGTCGGGGTCGGCCGCGGGGTGGATGTAGGCGGGGACGGCGAGCTGTTGGGTGGTCACGGTGCCGCTACGCCACCAGGCGCGCACCGTCCCCGGCCACGCCGTCGCACAGGTCGGCCAACGCCTCCTCGAGGCCGTACTTCGGCGCCCAGCCCAAGGCGTGACCGATGGCGGTGATGTCGGCGCACTGCCAGCGCAGGCGAGCCGAGCGGCTCGACCCGTCGGCCGACTCGACGATGTCGCCGTCGTAGCCGACGAGCCGGGCGAGGGCCATGACCACCTCGCGGCTGGAGACGGCCTCGCCGCGGCCGACGTTGAGCAGGCGGCTGCCCCGCCGCGGCGCGGCGGCCGCGGCCAGCACGGCGCGGGCGACGTCGCGAGCGTCGACGTAGTCGCGGGAGGTGTCGAGGGGGCCGAAGGCGACCGTGCCGGCGCCGCAGGCCGCGGCCGCCGCCAGTTGGCGCGCCGCCCGGCCGGGCAGGGTGTCGGGTGAGGAGCCCCGCCCCACGGGGTTGAACACGCGCAGCACCGTGACGGTGAGGCGCCGGTCGGCCGCGGCCTCGAGCAGGCGCCGGGTGGCCTCGAACTTGGTGACGCCATAGGCGCTGAGGGGAGTGGCGAACGCGTCCTCGGCGACGCCCCTCCCCTCGCGCTGTGTGCCGTACTCGGCCGCCGACCCGAGCTGGATGAGATGGACGCTGGTGCGCCCGTCGAGCGCGTCGATGAGCTTGGTGACGACGCCGACGTTGGTGTCCCGCAGCTCGCCGGCCGCACCGGCGGTCAACCCCACGGCGTTGACGACGACGTCGGGCGCCAGGGCGTCCAGCATCGTGGCGCACTCCGCCGTGCTGGCCCGCTGCAGGTCGAGGGCGCGCCACTCGAAGCCGTCGCCCCCAGCATCGACGTCACGAGGCGGCTGGCGGAAGTGGAGGGTCAGCTCGGCTCGACCGGGGTCGTCCTCCCACGCCCGGCGGATGGCCCGCCCGAGGAAGCCGCCGGCCCCGAGCACGGCGATCCTGCGACCGGCCACGGCTAGATACCCGGCAGGAGCAACGACTTGAGGGCGGGGAACTCGCGGTTCGCCTGGTCGTAGTCGTCGGGCCGCCCGATGTCGAGCCAGTAGCCCGAGAACGGGTAGCTCGCCGGGCCGCTCCCGCGGCGCAGCAGGTCGAGCACGAGGTCGTCGAACCCGAACGGCGCGCCGGGCGGGTACTGGCGCAGGGCCCGGTTCGACACCGCGTACACGCCCATGCTGACCGAGTAGGTGTAGGTCGGCTTCTCACGGAAGCGGACGACCCGGTTGTCGGCCACGTCGAGCACGCCGAAATCGACGCGGTGCTCGCGGGCGTAGGTCGCGACGGTGAGAGGCGCCTGGGCGCGCACGTGCGTCGTCAGCAGGTCGGCGAAGTCGATGTTCGTGAGGATGTCGCCGTTCATGACGAGGAAGTCGTCGGGGAGGTCGTCGAGCGACACCAGGGCGGGGCCCATGGTGCCCAGCGGTGCCTCCTCGTGCAGGTAGCGGACCTCGATCCCCCACTGCGACCCATCGCCCACGTACGCCCGGATCAACTGGCCCAGATGCCCGATGGCGAGCACGACGCGCGTGAAGCCCTGGGCGGCCAGTTGCCGCAGCACGATCTCCAGGATCGAGTGGTGGTCGCCGATGGGCACGAGCGGCTTGGGGATCAGCGTCGTGTAGGGACGGAGCCGAACGCCCTTGCCGCCGGCGAGGATCACCGCCTCGCGGACCGTCGGCGTCTTCTCGGTGGCTTCGGCGACGGAGTGGTTGGAGTGGTTGGTGGTGGTTATTTCGAGCATGCCGGCTCCTCGGGTGCTGAGTCTCGTCCTTGACGGCCACCGTCACCGGCGGCCGGGAGGAGAACGGTTTCAGATGGTGTAGTTGTCGACCTTGTAGCGAGCGAGGTTGTGCGGATCGCAGAACCAGTCGGCGGTGCGCGCCAAGCCCTCCTTCAGGGTGTGCTGGGGCTTCCAGGGGGTGATGGCTTGCAGGGCCGTGCTGTCACAGACGAGGCGCATGACCTCCGATCCGGCCGGCCGCAGCCGCTCCGGGTCGACCGTGACCTCGATGTCGTGGCCCATGACCTCGCCAATGAGCCTCACCAGGTCGCCGATCGAGATCTCGTAGCCGGAGCCGGCGTTGAACGTCCGCCCCACCACGTCGTCGTCGGCCTCGACCAGCTCGACGAAGGCGGCCACGGTGTCGAGAACGAAGTTGAAGTCGCGGGTGGGGTCGAGGGCCCCGAGCCGGATCTCCTGCTTCCCGGCGGCGATCTGGGAGATCAGTGTCGGGATGACGGCCCGGGCCGACTGGCGGGGGCCGTAGGTGTTGAACGGGCGCAGGGTGACGACGGGCAGGTCGAAGCTCAGGTGGTAGCTCTCGGCCAGCTTGTCGGCGGCGATCTTCGACGCCGAGTACGGCGACTGGGCCTGCAACGGGTGGGACTCGTGGATCGGCACGGTGAGCGCCGACCCGTACACCTCGCTGGTGGACGTGTGAACCACGCGCGCCGTGCCGTGGGCCCGCGCCGCCTCGAGCACGTTGAGGGTGCCGCCGGCGTTGGTGGCCAGGTACGAGTCGGGCGCTTGGTACGAGTACGGGATGGCGATGAGAGCGGCCAGGTGGCAGACGGCGTCGGCCCCCTCGGTGAAGTCCATCACCGACCGGCGGTCGCGGACGTCGCCCAGGAACACCTCGACGTCGTCGAGGATGGCGCGATCCACGACCTCGAGCCAGCCGTACGAGGCGAACGAGTTGTACTGCACCATGGCGCGCACCGCGTGGCCCGCGCGTGTGAGCGCCTCCACCAGGTGTGAGCCGATGAAGCCTTCGGCTCCGGTCACGGCAACTTTCATCAGAGGGTCCTTTCGGCGAGCGGTTAGTAGCTGGTGGGTGAGGCGACCAGCTCGCGCAGGCAGGCAAGCAGGGCGACCAGGGTGACGACGGTGCCGACCACGGCGGCGCGCCATACGACGGCGTCTCCGGCCATGGCCGTAGTGCCGAGCGTCCAGGCGGCGCACGCCCCGGCGGCGAGGGCGCCTGCGCCCCAGCACCCGAGCACGAGGCTGAGGCGGCCGGCGGCGGTGGCCGCCACGTCGAGGTAGAACACGGCTCCGAGGGCGATCTGGGCGACGAGCAGGCCGTAGGGCGGGTGGTGGTCGCCCCGGAGCTGGACGGCGACAGCCACGGCGGCCGACGTCAGGACGACGGCGAGGACGTAGACGCCCATGCACCGCCAGAAGGCGGCCCGGGCCCGGGCCGAGAACTGGTCGAGGTGAGCGAGCGTGCGCCGCAGCCCGGCGCTCTCGGCCTTGAACGTCCGCAGCTGCCACTCCATGACCCCCAGCGTCACCAGCAGCGGGAGGGCGAGCAGTGCCATGCTCCCCGAGTCGGAGTGGAGCCGGGCCCCGAGGATGGCGACGACGGAAAGCGCCAGCCCGCAGAACAGCCCGTGCCCCAGGTGTCCGGCGGTGAGCACGAGGTCGGCGTGCGCCAGCGGGCTGGCGGTCCCGCCGGCGCGGAGCTGGCGGGCGGCGGCCACCACCGTGGCCGCGGCGGCGGCGCTGACGGCGGCGATGGCGAGTGCGTCGAGCAGGGCGTTGGAACCGAGGACCGGCAGCAACACGACGGCGGCCAGGCCGGGCGTCAGCAGGAGGGCGGCCTGGCGCTCACGCTCGTTGAGGAGCAGCACCGCGCTGGCGACCATGTACACGTTCACGCTGGCGGTGACGAGAACGGTGGCGGGGTCGCCGGCCAGCAGCCGGGCGAATGCCGTGGCCATGAGGGGCGTCGACACGGCGCTGAGCAGCAGCATCCACCGCATCGCCCGCACTTCACCGTTGCCGTCGCCGCGTCCGCGCAGGGTGTAGCCGATGTGGGCGGCCACCTGGCCGAGCCCCCACCCCCACGTCAGGGCGAGCGGCAGCGCCCACCAAGCGAGTTGCAGGTGGGCGGCGCGCACGAGGGCGAACAGCAGCAGCGAGGGTGCGCCGTAGAGCGCGCCACGAGCGAGGTCGTGCCAGTTGCCGCGCCGTTCGGCTACCGGGGCCGGAGCGGGCGCGGCCCGGAACGGGACCGCTCGCCACAGTTCGCCCGCCAGGGTGAACACGTCGGGCTGGCCGTAGGTGGTGTTGACGACCTGGTGGCTCATGCCGGCGGCCTCGAGGGCGGCGGCGATCTCCAGCGGGTCGACGGCGGCCGAGCACACTCCTGCGACCAGCGGCTGCGGACCGGGTGTCGGCCACGCCGCACCGCCGGTGCGCACGGCCGTGAGCCAGTCGTGCACCGATGGGTCGCTCGCCTCGGGCTCGGCGACCGGTGTCGTGATCGCCGCGCTCACCGGGACCGCCCCCAGCCATCACCCCGGGGATACGTCGCCGCCGCCGGGGGACGGTGGTGAGCCGTCGTCAACGAGGCGTAGAGCTCGCGGTAGCGGTCGAGGCACGTCTCGAGGGTGAACAGCGACAGCACCCGCTCGCGTCCGGCCGCGGCCAGGCGCGCCCGCCGCTCGGGGTCGGCCAGCAGCTCCAGGCAGGCGTCGGCGATCGCCTGGTCGTCGCGCGGCGACACGAGGATGCCGGCGTCGGCGATGGCTTCTCGTACTCCGCCCACGTCGGTGGCCACGGTGGCGCGTCCCGCGGCCATGCCTTCGATCACGGCGTAGGGAAAGCCTTCCGAGATGCTCGTCGCCACGACCACGTGGCCGGCGTGGTAGGCGTCGATGATCGAGGGCACCCGGCCCTCGAACACGGCGCTGTCGCCCAGGCCGAGCCGGGCGTGGAGCTCGACGCACTCGCGGTGATAGGGCTCGTTGCCCTTGGGGGTGGCGCCGAAGATGCGCAGCCGGGCCTCGGGGCGAGCGGCCTGGACGCGGGCAAAGGCGCGCAGCAGGGTCTTCACGTCCTTCAGCGGATCGATCCGCCCGACCCACACCAGCGTCGGCTGGTCGGGCTCGGTGCCCGGAGGGGCGAAGCTGGGGGCGTCGATCCCGTTGTAGATCGGCTTGATCTTCTCGGGCACGGCGCCGTTGGCCTGCTCCCACAGGCGGTTGTACTCACTGCCGGGCGCGACCACGTCGGCCATGTGGTAGGCGGCCGCCGTCAGGTGCTTGAAGAAGCCGAGCATGAAGGCCCGCTGCGCGTGCCCCATCGACGTCGGCCCGTAGGCGATGTAGCGCTCCCGCAGGTAGAGGCCGTGCTCGGTGAGCAGGAACGGCGTGCCGCTCTCCCACTTGGCCCCCATGGCCAGCAGCACGCCCAAGCCGTTGGACGAGGCGTGGCAGACGTCGACCACCGGGGGCGGCGCGCCCAGCGGGCGCAGCACGTGCTCGAGCAGGCTGAGTGACGCGACGGCGTCGGCGATGGTGGGTGTCCCCGGCGCATCGTCGAGGGCCCGGCCGGGCGGCACCGGGGCCGACATCAACGAGAGCGTGAGCCCGATCACGTCCTGCGACGCCAGCGCAGCGTGGAGCTGGCCGGCGCGGGCGTACGGTTGCAGGCGCTTGAGCGCGGCCAGGAAGTCGGCCGTCGATGACGACTGGGTGATGGCCCACAGCAGGCGCTCGAGGTCGGCGGCCAGAGCGGGATCGAGCCGGCGGGCCGGGCGGCGGGCGACCATGGTGGCCCACAGCGGGACGCCGCGCACCGACACGACGTTGGCCGGGAGGTCCCAGGCCGGCCGCTCCGTACCCGTCACGGTGATGGCGTGGACGTGGAAGCGGTGTGGAGCCAGGCCGCGGGCCAACTGGTCGCACCACACGCTGACGCCGCCGTGGTGGAACGGATAGGTCCCCTCGGTGATGAGGGCGACGTCGAGGGCGCGGCGGGGAGCCTCGCTGTGGGGCGACCCGGTGCGAGCCGGGACCAGCGAGCGAGTGCAGGTGAGCGTGCGGCCAAGGGGGGCGGTGGCGCGGGCGATGACGAGTCGGGGCTCCCGGGGCTGGGCGCGCGGGCGACGGGTGGCGCCGGCCGGCTCGCTGCGGCCGACATATCGCTCCCTTCGCCCTGTCTCTCGCTCGTGGATCATCGCGGTATCAAACGTCCTCTTCTCGCGGCGTGCCCCCCGGTTCATCCTGAGCCGGGGGGCCGTAATCCGCTGCAGCTTGCCCCGCCAACGTAAGGGCAATCGGCCTCAAGCGCAGCCCAAGATGTTTGGCACCCCGACCCTGACGATTCTGTCTCGGGGCCGCACCGAGCGGCGCTGCACCCTGGTGCTTCGCCCCGCACACCCTGAGAATTGCTCCGGCCTACCCTGACGATCGGCCCTGCGCTCTACGTCGCGCAGGCGGCGCAGACTTGGGGCAAATGCAGGGTAGGCCGTCGACGACTGTGCTCATAGGATCGCCCTGTTGCCGCCCGCCATTGGCGCGCGCTGTGGCAATGGCCGATTACGACATCGACGACAAGGACGGGGTATGACACGCGAAAAGATCCGTTGGCGCCCGGCCGCGGGCCCAGCCAGGAGGATGCCGGCAGCCGTAGCCCTCGTGCTGGCCATCACCGCCGCCCTCCTGCTGGCGGTCACGCCCGTGGTGTCGGCGGCCACCGCCGCGCCCCACCGCATCGACCTGCGCGTTCTGCTCCTGGACGACGACAGCGCCTGGACCGACGCCCTCGAGAACCAGATGGTCACCGAGGGCATCCCCTTCGACCGCGTGTCGCTGGTGGCGCCCCGCACGACCACGATCACGGCCGCGTCCCTGGCCACCGGCGACCACGCCCGCTACCAGGCGGTGATCACCCCCAATGCCGCCGCCGGCGGTATCGGTGCCGACGAGCTCGCCGCGCTGCGGGCCTACGAGGCCAGGTTCGGCATCCGGGAGGTCGACGCCTACACCTACCCCAACCCTGCGCTCGGGCTCGCCACTCCGACCTTCGCCGGCGACCTGGGCCTGGCCGGGATCACGCCCACCGTGACGCCCGCGGGCCAGGCCAACGGCTTCAGCTACCTGAACGGCCCGGTGCCGTACTCGACCGGCAGCTACACGTACCTGTCCGAACCGCTCACGGCGACGTCGAACCCGGCGATGCCGGCGGGCGGCAGCTTCACCACGCTGATGTCGGCCGCCATCCCCAACAGCACGGCCACCGGCTCGGTGATCGGCGTCTACAGCAACGCCGGCGTCGACCAGATGATCGTCACCTCGGCGTTCAACTTCTTCCAGCCGCAGTTCAAGACGGTCGCGCACGGGATCCTGACCTGGGCGACCCGCGGCGTGCACCTCGGCTACAACCGCAACTACATGGCGTTCCACATCGACGACGGCTTCGCGCCGGTTGCGACCTGGAACGACCAGTTCAAGTGCACACCGGGCGAGGACTGCCCGCTCAACGCCGACGGCACGAGTGTGCCCGAGGCGCCCGTGCGCATGACCGCCGACGACGTGAACTACGCCGTGCAATGGCAGGCGGCCCACGACTACCAGCTGACCATCGCGTTCAACGGCTTCTACGCCGACACCACTGACTCACTGACCCAGGCGTTCCGCGCCTCGGCCAAGAAGTTCAAGTGGCTGAACCACGGCTTCGAGCACATCTATCAGGGTTGCGTTCAGAACTTCACCGTCGCTCCCTGGCAGTGCACGACGGATGCGACCGGCCAGGTGCAGTGGGTCTCCCAGCCGACCATCTACAACGAGATCCAGCAGAACATCGCCCGCGGGAACGCGCTCGGCCTGCCGTTCACGGCCAGCGAGTACCTGAGCGGTGAGCACTCGGGCTTGAAGCAACTGCCCCAGCAGACGGAGGACAACCCCAACTTCGGCCTGGCCGTGACCCAGGCCCGCCTGGCCACCATCGGCGCCGACGCCTCGCGTGAGGCCGGCTCCCGGCAGGTGGGCAGCGCGGTGACGGTGCCCCGGCACCCGACCGCGATCTACTACAACGCGGCCAGCGTCGCCCAGGAGATCTCCGAGTACAACTGGTTCTACACGACCAAGGCGAACGGCGGCAGCGGCCTCTGCGAACCCAACCCGGTGACCTGCATCACGCCGCTCGACGCCAACGGCTTCGCGTCCCACATCGTCCCCAGGGACGCCGACCTCAACATGTCGTTCATCCTCAGCAACGATCCCCGGCCCTTCTACGCCCACACGTCGAACCTCACGCAGGACCGCATCGTGTACCCGCTCCTGGAGACGATCCTCGGCCGCTACCGGGCCGCCTTCGCCCCGTCGGCGCCGCTGGTGAACTCCACGCTCACCGAGGCCGGCACGGCGCTGCAGCGGCAGGCCACCTGGGCGACGACCGGTATGTCGGCGACCCCGGCGGCCAGCGCCTACCTCGAGAACGGCCGCGTCACCATCACCAACTCGGGCACCGGGTCCGTGCCGGTGACGATGCCCACGGGCACCACCATCCCCGGCGTCAACCTCGAGTCCTACGGCGGTGAGCAGTCGGGCTGGTTGCCCGCGAAGGCCACCACCACGGCCACCCCGCCGGCGGCGACCCTGACGGTCACCGGTTCCACCAACATGGTCCTGGGCCAGCCCGCCAGCGTCACCTACACGGCCAGCGGCGTGCCCGCCGCTTCCATCTTCCTCACCGGTGTACTGCCCACCGGGCTCACCGTCACCCCCGGGGTGGGCACGCTGACCATCAGCGGCACGCCCGGCCCCGGCACCCTCGGCAGCTACCCGATCACGATCACGTCCACCAGTGGCTCGGGCCGGCTGACCGAGGCGGTCACGCTCAACGTGATGGAGCTCCCCAAGATCACCAGCGCGGCGACCGCCGCCGCCACCGCGGGCAGCGCCTTCAACTTCGTGGTCACCACCACCGGCACACCCGCCCCGGCCGTCACCATGGCGGGCGCGCTGCCCGCGGGCGTGACCTTCACGCCCAACGCCGACGGCACCGCCCGGCTGGCCGGCACGCCCACGGAGGGCGGCGTCTTCAAGGTGGCCTTCACCGCCACCAACCCCGTCGGCACCGCCACCCAGGACTTCACCCTCACCGTGGCCCAGGCCCCCGCCTTCACCAGCGGGGCGTCGACGACCGGCTCGACCGGGACGGCGCTGTCGTTCCCGGTGACCACCACCGGTTGGCCCCGCCCGGCGTTGGCCGCCAGCGGCACGCTGCCGCCCGGCGTGAGCCTCACCGACAACGGCGACGGCACCGGCCAGCTGTCCGGCACGCCCACCGCCGTCGGCACCTACACGTTCACGCTCACCGCCACCAACGCGACGGGCAAGACCACGCAGGACTTCACCCTCGCCGTCACCCAGGCCCCCGCCTTCACCAGCGCGGCGGCGGCGAGCGGGCAGGAGGGCACGGCCCTGTCGTTCACCGTCACCGCCACGGGCTCGCCGAAGCCGGCGCTCACCGTGACGGGCACCCTGCCCCTGGGCGTGAGCTTCACCGACAACGGTGACGGCACCGCCCGGCTGGCCGGGACACCCACCACCAACGGGACCTTCCCCGTGACGCTCACCGCCACCAACCCCGTCGGCACCGCCACCCAGGACTTCACGCTGACGGTGGCGCCCGCACCGCTTCCCCCCGGCCCACCGACGCCCGAAGGGGCGGGTCGGTTCGTCCCCCTGTCCCCGACGCGTGTGCTCGACACCCGCAGCGGGGTAGGTGCCCCGGCGGTGAAGCCGGCGGCGGCCAGCACGACGACCCTCACGGTCACCGGCGGCCTCGTGCCGGCGGACGCCACGGCGGTCGCCCTCAACCTGACCGTCGCCGAACCGGACGGGGCCGGCTACGCCACGGTGTTCCCCGCCGGCAGCGGGCGCCCGGAGACGAGCGACGTGAACGTGTCCGAGCCGGGTGAGGTGGCGGCCAACGCCGCTGCTGTCGCCCTCGGCTCCGGCGGTCGGATCAGCATCTTCACCTACTCCTCGGCCCACCTGGTGGCCGATGTGACCGGCTACTGGCTGCCGGCCGAGAAGGCGAGCGACGGGCGCTTCACGTCCATCGCCCCCGCCCGGCTGCTCGACACCCGCGCCTCGGGCGGCATCACTCCGGGCGTGCCCGTGTCGGTGCCGGTGCTGGGCCACGGCGGCGTCCCCGATCACGGCGTCACCGCCGTCGCCGTCACCGTTACCTACACCAACGTCGCCGCTCCCGGCTATGTGACGGTGTGGCCCAGCGGCCAGCCCCGGCCCAACGCCTCCACCACCAACCCCAACGGCCCCGGTGACATCCGCTCGAACCTCGCCTTCGTGCCCGTCGGCGCCGACGGCAAGGTGAGCGTGCTCACCTACGCCGGGGCCGACGTGGTCCTCGACGTGGTCGGGTGGTTCACCGCCTCGGACGCTCCGGCGTCGAACCAGGGCCTGTTCGTGGCCGCCCCCCGGGAGCGGGTGCTCGACACCCGGTTGCCCGGTCCTCCCGACCGGGTGGGCGCGGGCCGGACGGCGGCGTTCGACCTCGGGGCCGAGGCGCCCGGCGCCATGGCCGTGCTCACCAACCTGACGGCCACCAACACGGTGGGCGGCGGGTACCTGACGGCCTACCCGACGGCCGGGCCGCGGCCGCTGGCGTCGACCGTCAACTGGTCGGGCGCCAACCAGTCCCGGGCTGCTCTGGCCGCCCTCACGCCACAACTGGAGGTGTTCGCTTACTCCGACGCCGATGTGGTGATGGACCTGTCGGGCTGGTTCACCGGCTGATCGCCACGGCCCGGTTCCCGTCCCGGGCCCGCCGGCCACGCCCGGCGCACCAGGGGTCGCACGACGGCCCCTGGTGCGCCGAGTTTTCTGGGTGCGCCGAGACGCTCGAAGGAGGCGGCCCGGCCGCCGGGCGCGGCGGGTTCTGCCAACCGGTCGACGGCCACCCCCGGGCTGCCGCTGCCGCCCACGCCGCCTCATAGGCCTTTTCGGCGTAGGTTCTTTGGCTCATTGTGCCTTTGTGAGCCTGTGCGTACGGCGCACAAAGGCTAGGGTCGCCCGCCGTTAGGGACCCCCATCCAGGGCTAATGGGCCGCATGCAGGGAGCAATGGCGACGCAACCGAATCGCAATGAGGCACGGCGCTATCACGATCGCCGGCGTCGCCAGGGAAATGGCGGAGTGGCACCCGACAGCCGGTTACGCGAGCGAGACGACGTCCTCGGCGAGCTCGAGGGCGTGCTCAGCGGCGAGTGGCACCACCCGACTGGCGCCATCGTGGTCGAGGGGGTGCCCGGCCTGGGCAAGACCGCCATCGTGAACTCCGCCTGCCACCTGGCGGCCGGGTTCGGGCTGCGGGTCCTGCGGGCGCGTGGGGCCGACGGGGAGACGGGTGCGCCCTACGGCGTCGCCCGGCAACTGCTCGAACCGCTGCTCGGCCACCGTGGCGGCACCACGCCGGTGCCCTCACCCGGCTCGGAGGTGGCGGCCAAGCTGCTGAGCGCGCGCCTGCCCGGACGCGACCCGATCGAGGTCTTCCACGCTTTCAACACCCTTTTGGCCCACGACGCGGTGGGACCGGTGCTCCTCGCCGTCGACGACGTGCACTGGGCCGACCCCGAGTCGGCCGCCTGGCTCCACTTCCTCGCTCGGCGGCTCCCGTGCCACGACCTCTGCCTGGTGGTCAGCACCCGACCGCGGCGAGCCGGCGTGCCCCTGGCGGCGGCCGACCGGCTGATCTCCGAACCATCGGCGCGCACGCTCACGCTGCAACCGCTGAGCAGCGGCGCGGTCGCCGACCTCATCACCGACGAACTGGGCCACCGGCCCGAGCCGGGCGTCACCGGCGCGGTGCACGAGGCGACGGGGGGCAACCCCTTCCTGGTGGTGGCTCTGCTGAAGGAACTGGCTGCCCTACCGCCCCGGCCACCGGCGCAGGTCATGGCCGAGCTCCCCCACCTGGCCTCGCCCGCGGTCGCCCATTCGGCCCTGGCCCGCTTGTCCCCGCTGGGCGAGGGCGCGCTCCCGCTGCTGGAGGCCGTCGCCGTCCTCGATCCGCACGCCGACCTCAGGGTGGCGGGCGCACTGGCCGGCGTCGAGGGCGACGCCGCCGGCATGATCGCCGACGGCCTGGCCGCCGTCGGCCTGCTCCGCTCCGGTCGCCCGTTGGCGTTCCTTCACGCGCTCGTGCGCGCCAGCGTGTACGCCGAGATCCCACCGGCCCGCCGCTCGCAGGCCCATCGGCAAGCGGCCGCGCTGCTGGCGGGCGGAGCCGACCTCGACGTCGTGGCGCGCCACCTGCTGGCCACCGAGCCCGCCGGCGATCCCAGCGTCGTCTCTGACCTCATCCCGGCGGCCCGGGCGGCACTCGAGGACGACGACGTGGAGCGGGCCACGCGCTACGTCCGCCGCGCCCTCGCCGAGCCACCCGCGGAGGAGCAACGGGCCCAGGTGCTGCTCGTGCAAGCCGAGCTCGAGGGGCATCGCCGTCAACCGGAGGGGCTGGCGCACCTCGAGCACGCCAGTGCGCTGGGCGTCGACCGAGTCGCATGGGCGCGCACCGGCCTCGACCTGGTCGAGCGGTTCTGGGACACTCCCCACGCGGCGACGATCGTCGACCTGCTTCGTAGTGTCCAGGACGAGCTGGCCGAGCACGACCCCGAGGCCCACCTCCGTCTTCTGCTGAGCCAAGCCCTGGTGTCGCCGGCGACGACCCGACTGCGCTCCGTCGCCGATTGCGTCGCCCCGCTGGATGCCGTGCCGGCGACCGCGGTGACGCTCGCCGGGCGCCTGACCGCCGTCACTCGCGCCCTGGGCGCCATTGCCCGACCGGCGCGCTCCACCCGTGACGAGGTGGTCGAAGTGATCGTGGGCGCGTTGGCGGGCGATGTGGCCCGAGCGGCGCCCGGGGCCCTGGCCATGAGCGTCATGACCCAGGCGCTCACGGTGCTGGTCCGCGCCGGGCGGGTCGACGCCGCCGATCCGCTGTTGGAGGCGGCCAAGGAGGCGGCCGATCGGGAGGGCCGCACGGACGACAGCGCCGCCTGGTCCCTCGTCCTCGCCGAGTCGCGGTGCGCGCAGGGCCGGCTGGCTGAAGCCCAGGTACTCGTGGACGCAGCCGTCGCAGCCACGCGCGACGCGCCTCGTCCGGCCCACGATCGTGCCCTGCTGGCCCGCACCGAGCTGCTCGTGCTGCACGGTGACGCCGAGGAGGCCCTCGCCACCATCCAGGAGGTGGCAGTCGAGCACTGGCGCCCAGCCGGGCTGTTCGAGGCCAGCCGGGCCCTCGAGGTACGCGGTCGCGCCCACCTGCTCGCCGAGCGCTGGGACGACGCGCGCCGCGACTTCGACGCCGCCGCGACCCTCGCCAACCGCCAAGGGATCAGCAATCCGGCGCTGACCGGATGGCGGGCGGGAAGGTGTGCGGCCCTGGCGGCGCTCGGCCGTCGCCACGAGGCGGTCGCGGTCGCCGAGGAGAACCTGGCCGCGGCCCGGTGCTGGGGGCCGCCGATCCTCTCCGAGGCCCTCCGGCTGCGGGCGCAGGTGGCCTCGTCGGCCGCCCGGATCGAACTGCTGTCAGAGGCGCTCGCGGGCCTGCAGGACACCCCCTGGGAGCTCGAGCGCTGCCGTGTCCTCATCGAGCTGGGCCGGGCACGGCGAGCGGCCGATGACCTGATGGACGCCCGCAAACTGCTGCGACCGGCGGCCGACCTCGCGGTGCGCATCGGCGCCGTCTCGCTCGCCCGCGTCGCCGGCGCCGAGCTGCGCGCCGCCGGCGCCCGGCCCCGCCGCCTGCAGCTCTCCGGCACCGACGCCCTGACGCCGTCCGAACGGCGCGTCGTCCTCCTGGCCGCGCAGGGCTGCACCAACCAGATGATCGCCTCGTCCCTCTTCGTCTCCTTGAAGACGGTCGAGAGCCATCTCGCCCGTTCCTACCGGAAATTGGGCATCACCTCACGGGCCCAGTTGGCCGACCTCCTGCCCGACGACGCCGAGCTGGCCTAGGCCCCTGCCGCTCACCTGCCTCCGGCCTGCTCACCTCGCGCCGCTTCAGTCAGGAATCTGCACCTCTACGGTGCGAATCGCGGCCTGAAGAGCGCGCGCCCGGCCGTCGACGGCGGCGGGAGTGGGGGTTCACGTCAGGGACAGGGCTGCCGGCCGCCGTCGAGCTCCACCTCGTGGCGCGTGGCGTTGAAGCCGAGCGCGTTCGCCGCCGGGCAGAAGTCGTCCCGGTCGAGGTCGTACTCGACGGCGAAGATGGCCTTGCCGGCGTCGGTGAAGGGGCGGAACGAGGCACAGGTGTCGTACTCGAAGCACTGCTCGACGAGGGCGAAGTCGACCACCGGCTCCATGGCGGCGGCGAACTCGGGCTCGTCGCCGTTCTTCAGACCGATGGACAGGCCCAGGCCGTGGGCGTACTGGGCGATCATTGTGTTGAAGCCCAGGTTGTCGGCTCGGGTGATGGGGAAGCCGGTGTCCTCGGCGTAGCTGTCGTCGATGTCGGGCTCGACGGCGTCGAACCCCTTGTCGGCGCACATCTGCACCCGTGCCCTGATCAACTCGGCCACGACCGGCGAGCGGATGTCGAGGTACCGCTCCTCGGGATAGCCGTCCATGGGGCGGCCGAGCACCTCGCTCGGGAACTGGGCGGCGTCGGGCCGGTAGCTCTCCCATGCGCCCGTCTCGATGTAGCAGATGACGTGGGCGCCGCGGGCGTGGAGCTCCGCGACCGTCGCCGCCGGGTTGGTGAAGCCGTCGATGTCGTACACGGTGGGATCGGGCACCGGCGTCCCCAGCTGATCGCGCGCGCCTGTCCCCATGTCGGCGGCGCGGTCGACGTCGAGCGGGTGGGCCAGTAGCCACTGCCAAGGGGAGATGCGATCCGGAATCCAACGGTCGGGGGGCGGGGCCGTGGTCGCCGTCGCCGGGGCGGAAACCGTGGTCGTCGTCGGGGAGGGAGCCGTGCTCGCCGTGGTGATGCCGGGCGGTGTGGTCCTCGTCGCGGCTGCCGACCCCGC
>JBIOZN010000099.1:0-2089 GCA_044871175.1 Acidimicrobiales bacterium
AGGTCATCGTCCTCGTCGAGCGCGTCGAACAGGTCCGCCTGGCGGGACAGGTAGCCGCCGTAGCGGGAACCGCCGTCGCTGGCGTTGTCGGCGTCGTGGTCGTAGTCGAGCCAGTAGGCCCGGGTCTCACCCATCGGGGGCTCCTTTCGGGGTGTCGTCGCGTAGGAGGGTGATCTCCTCGGCGGTGGCCCAAAACTGGGCCTCGGTGTCGTTGGGATTCCAGACGACGACTCGGCAGGCCGGGTCGCCGCAGAACGCCTGGGCGCCGCCGTCGAGCAGCATCACCGGCGGCCTCTTGCACCCCGGGCAGGTGGGCGTCGGCGCCTCGGGCTCACCCATCGACAGGCTCCGGGCCGAGGGCCTCGAGGTAGAGCGCGGCGTCGGCGAACCACATGTGGGAGACGGTGGCCCGGTCCCTCAGCGCGTTGACGGCCCGCTGATGAGCAGTAGCCGCTCGGCCCTCGTCCGCGCTGAGCTGCTCGGTCAGCGCCGCGAAGACGTCGGCTGGCAGCCACACGTCGCGCGACTGGCCCGCGCCGCCGCCCCACTCGAACCGGGCGAGCGTCTCGCCTACGGGGCCGCGGTTGGGGTCGAAGTCCACGCCTAGCAGCCGGACCGCGGGCCTCACCGGCCGCCGCCGGCTGGTGGCGGGCCGGGGAAAACGACGCCCGGCCGGGTGGCCTGGTCGGGGGGCACGTACTCGTGGGTGGTGTTGTCGTAGGCCAGCTCGCCGGCCAGGTACCGGGCGAACAGCTCGACCTCTTCCCGGTCGCCGTCGGGTAGCCGGGCGATCGCGGCGGCCAGGGACTCGTCGCTCACGGGTGTGGGCTCCTTCCTCGATGGGTGCGGGGCTGAGACTAGTCGCAGCCCAATATCCAATCAACACGACACGGTGGGGTGACTGTTGCCCATCTCCCGGCGGCCGGGTCGGGGGCGCGTCTACGGTCTGGGCTTGCAGCGCATCCTCCCCGTGTGGCGGCCCCCGGCGCCGTTCGCCCGTTCGACGCCGGGGGCTGTCCTGCGCTCACCGCTGGCCGGCCGCCTCGTCGACGGGCCGCCGGTTGAGCAGGCCCAGGTTGGCCACGCCCCACTGCCTGGCCGACCGGATGTAGCGGGTCAGGGCGGCCGACTGGGGACTGTGGCCGGTGCGCTTGGCGATCTCCTCGAGCCGCACGCCTCGGTCGAACAGGGCGGTGATCATGCCCGACCGGTTCGAGTACAGGACGATCTTGCGCCGGTGGCCGGTGACCGGGTCCATCCACGCCCTGGCCCCGGCGGCCTTGGCGGCCCGGTGCCAGGCGTCCTCGAGGGCCTGGTGCGTGATCGCCTCGTCGGTGATGGTGCCGGCGATGCGGCCGTCGTTGCGGGGCGGGGCCGAGAACACGGCCGGGAACAGTGGCCCGCTGGTGTGCCCGGCGGCGACGAGGGTCTCGTACCAGCGGGTGACCAGCCGCACCGGGTCGACGTCCCAGTCGACGGCCCGGTCGGCCTCGACGCCGACGCGGCGGGGCCGTTTGCCGGCCTGGTCGGTCTTCGACCGGCGCACCGTCACGACCAGCCGGTCGGGGGTCTCCCACCGCAGGTCGGACATCAGCAGCGCGATCAGCTCGGCCGGGCGGCACCCCATGTCGAACAGCAGCCGGAACATCGCCGCGTTGCGCAGCCCGCCGACGGTGTTCAGGTTCTGGGTGCGGGCGATCAGCACCGACTCGGCGTGCGTGATCGGCGACGCCTCGTCGGGCAGGTACCCCTGCTCGGCCCACCATTTGCCGTACTCGTCGAGCTGCGCCCGCACCCGCGGGTCCCGGACCGGGTTGGCGTAGCCGAGCCGGTTGTGGACCATGCCGATCACGTACACGGCCAGCTCCACCGTCTGCGGGGCGTAGGGCTGGCCGCGGCGGCCGCGCAGCGCCCCGCTCGCGGTGGTCATCGTCTTGTGGGCCTGGATGTAGCGGCGGATCGACCCGGGCCGCACCCGCCCCGGTTCGTGGCTCACCCCGATCTCGGGCAGCCCGGCCCACCACACCCACCGGCCCCAGCCCCAGCAGATCGCGTCGACGGTGTTGCGGGGCTCGGCGTCGCGCAGGGC
>JBIOZN010000100.1:0-4188 GCA_044871175.1 Acidimicrobiales bacterium
CCGTCAGGAATGGCCCACCACCAGGCGTAGAAGGTCACGCCGCCGAGCGCGTACGCCCACAACGTCACGGTCACGATGAACGACGCGAGGCTGAGCGGGAAGGCGACCAGGAAGTAGCCCGTCTCCCGCCACGACCACGGGTCGGTGAGGCGGGCGACGAAGCGGCGCCAGACGCCCGGACCGGTGGCGGCCTTACGGGGCGGCTCGGCCGCCTTCGTGCCCAGGGCGGCGCGGGCGAAGCGGCGCTCGAAACGGGCGCCACCCCGGGCGAGGGCGAAGGTGAACAGCAGCACGGGAATGCCGAGCAGCGTCACCGCCAACCCGGCGGCGAGGGAAAGGCCGGTGACGGCGACGGTGAAGGCCAGCGTCGCCCACGGCATGTGGGCGAGGGAGAAGCCGGTGCGGCGCCAGGTGACCGCCGCGAACGGCGCCCGCCAGAACGAGGGACCCTGGCGGGCGTGCGCCCGTGCGGGTGCCGGCGGCGGCGGGACGGGCAGGACGCGGGGCGGGGCCCAGGGGGACGTGGCCGTGTCGATCATGCTGTCACGGTAAGGACGCCCGCTCGCCGTGCCCATGAGGCACCCTGGTGGCCCGGAGGTAGGGACAACCCGAAGGCGCGCCTACGCTCCCCGCCGTGACCCGCCCGGCGCCCGCCCCCGGCGGCCGCGCGCGCCGCCGGCGATTGTGGGAGGCGCTCGGCGCCCATCTCGCCTGCGACCAATCGGGGTGCACGTTCAGCGTGTGGGCCCCGCACGCGCGCGCCGTGTCGGTGGTGGGTGACTGGAACGCATGGGACGGGTCGGCCGACCCGCTCCACCGCGTCGGCGATGGCGGCGTGTGGACCGGCTTCGCCGCCGCCGTGCGCCCGGGGGCCCGCTACCGGTTCGCCGTCGTCGGCGCCGACGGCCACGTCCGCCGCAAAGCCGATCCCCTCGCGCGAGCGGCCGAAGCGCCGCCGGCCACCGCCAGCGTGGTGATGGGCCCGTCGCGGCATCGCTGGCACGACGCCGCGTGGATGGCGGCCCGGGCGCGAGCCGGGCCCGCGTTGCGGATCTACGAGCTCCACCTGGCGTCGTGGCGCCCCGGACTCGGATACCGGGAGGTAGCCGGCCCGCTGGCCGACCACGTGCACGACCTCGGGTTCACCCACGTCGAGCTGCTCCCGCTGGCCGAGCACCCGTACCCGCCGAGCTGGGGCTACCAGGCCACGGGCTACTACGCGCCCACCGCCCGGCTGGGCGCCCCCGACGACCTGCGGGCCACGGTCGACCACCTGCACCAGCACGGCATCGGGGTCCTCATGGACTGGGTGCCCACGGAGTTCGCGGCCGACGACTTCGGGCTCGGCTGCTTCGACGGCACGCCGCTCTACGAGCGTCCCGGTTCGTTCAGCTTCGACCAGCAGCAGCCCGAGGTGCGGGCCTTCCTCGTCGCCAACGCCGTCTACTGGCTCGGGGAGTTCCACCTCGACGGTCTGCGGATCGTCGGTGGCGAGGGCGGCGACGAACTCGGTGGACTGCGGGCCGAGCTGAGCGCGGCGGTGGCCGCCGAGCACCCGGGGGCCGTGCTCGTCGATGACGGCTCGGGCGCCTCCGGGGAGGCCGACGCCACGACGACGCATCGTTGGGCGACCGGGTGGACGCGCGCCACCCTCGGCTACTTCGGCCATGACCCGGTGCACCGCCGCTGGCACCACGACGAGGTCGTCGCCGGCCTCGCCGGCCTGGGCGGCGACGGCGACATTCTCGCCCTCGGTCACGACGAGGTGGCGCCAGGGAAGGGCTCGCTGCTGGCCAAGCTGCCCGGCGACGAATGGCAGCGGTTCGCCAACCTGCGGGCGTTGTACGCCTGGCAGTGGGCCTGCCCGGGCTCGCCCCTGGTGTTCGCCGGCGCCGAGTTGGCCCAGTGGCACGAGTGGTCCATCGACCGGGGCGTCGATTGGGACGCGTTGGCGGGGGCGCGCCACTGCGGCGTGCGCGACCTCGTGCGCGCCCTCAACCACGCGGCCGCCGCCCACCCGTGCCTGCAGGGTGGCGCGCTGGTGTGGCTGGACGCCGACGATCGCGACCGGTCCACGTTCGCCTTCGTGCGCACCGGGGGCGACGGTGGCGACGGTGGCGACGCCACCGAGGTCACCGACGCCGTGGTGTGCGTGGCCAACCTCGTTCCCCTGCCCCAAGAGGTGTACCGCGTCGGGCTCCCGACCGCGGGCGAGTGGCAGGTGCTGATCGACACCAACGCCGTCAATTACGGCGGCAGCGGCTACGGCGGCGGTGGTCGGGTCTGGGCCGGCGACACGCCGCATCAGGGCCAGCCCGCCTCGGCCGTGCTCACCCTGCCGCCGCTGGCCGTCGTCTGGCTGGGAATGGCGTGAGCGTCGTCGCCGTCACGGGGGCGGCGGGCCACCTGGGCCGCCGGGTGGTCGCCGCCGCGCTGGCCGACCCCGACGTGGAGCGCGTGGTCGGGCTCGACGTCGTGCGCGTGGCGCCCTCGCACGACGCCCGCTGGGCGCCGGCCAGTGTCGACCTGGCGGCCGACGACCTCGGGCCGGTGCTCGACGGAGTCGACACGGTCGTGCATCTGGCGTTCTCGTCGCGCACCGAGACCGACGAGCCCGGCGCCCGGCGCAGCAACGTCGACGGCACCCGCCGCCTGCTCGACGTGCTCGACGCCGTCGATGCCCGCCAGGTGATCGGGCTGTCGCACGCCACCGTGTACGGCGCGTGGCCCAACAACCCGCTGCCGCTCACCGAGGAAGCGCCGCTGCGGCCCAACCCCGAGTTCGCCTACGCCGTGCAGAAGGCCCAGATCGAGCTGGCCATCGACCAGTGGGGGCAGGCGGCGACGGGCCGCACGACGGCGGCGTTGCGGCCGTGCCCCGCCCTGGCCGAGGGCGAGACGTCGTGGTTGGCGGGCGTGTTCGCCGGCGGCGCCGGCCTGCTGCGCACGGTCGACGGCGACCCGCCGGCGCAGTTCGTGCACCTCGACGACCTGGCCGCTGCTGTCGACCTGGTGCGACGCCAGCGCCTGGTCGGGCCCTACAACGTCGCGCCCGACGGCTGGGTGCCGGGCGAGGATGTCCGGGCCCTGGCCGGAGCCACGCCCCGGCCGCGCCTGCCCGGGCCGGTGGCCGCCCAGCTGGCCGAATGGAGTTGGCAGCTGACGCGGGGGCCGATCCCGCCGGGCCTGTTCGCCTACACCCGCTACCCCTGGGTGGTGGCCAACGACCGGCTGAAGCGGGCGGGGTGGCGGGCGGCCAACACCAACGCCGAGGCCTACGTGGCCGGCACCGAGGGCAGCCGGTGGTCGATGCTCAGCCCCCGCCGCCGCCAGGAACTGGCTCTCGGTGTCGTCGGCGCCGGCGTGGCCGGCGCGGTCGGGGGGAGCGCGGCCCTCGTGCGCCGCTCCCTGCGCCGCCGCCGCTGACCCCCGGCCGCTTTCCGCGCCTCGGCCCTCGGGAGCGTTGGGACACTTTTCGCGCACATGCGACGCGAAAGTGACCCGACGCTCGGAGAGGCGGGGCGGTCAGCCGGTCTGGACGGCGCGCTCGCCGAGGGTGACGCTGGTGCGCAGCCGCTCGCCGTTGCGCACGAAGGCGATGCTGAGGGTGTCGCCGGGCTGATGGGCCCGGATGAGGATCACCAGGCCGGCCACCGACGGGACCGATTGGCCGCCGACCTCGACGATGACATCACCGGCGCGGATGCCGGCCTGGGCGGCGGGCCCGTCGGTGTCGGTCTCGCTCACCACTGCGCCCCCGTCGACACCGAGCGCCTGGGCCTTGGCGGCGTCGAGGCTGTTGCCTTCGACCCCCAGCAGGGCCGGGCGCACGGCGCCCTCGGTGTGCACGCTGATGGCCACCCCGCGAGCGATGTCGATGGGCAGGGCGTACACGGCGCCGTCGGCCGCCAGGGTGGCCAGACCGACGACCCGGCCCTCGCTGTCCCGTACCGTCGCCCCCTCGGCCACCGACCACGGATTGGCGCCCAGGCGAATGGCGTGGCGGTAGGTCGTGCCGAGGGCCGTGGTGACCTCCTGGCCGAGAGCGTCGATGGTGGCCGGCACCGCCATGGCGCCCGCACCGTCGCGCACCTGCACGTTGTCGCCGGCCCGCACGTGCAGGGCCGACCGCCACAGCACCGGCACCGTACGGCCCTCGACGGTGAGCACGGCCAGGCCCGATTCGGG
>JBIOZN010000101.1:0-2176 GCA_044871175.1 Acidimicrobiales bacterium
CGTGTCGCCGGCCAGGTCGACGGGGTGGCAGTCGCGCAGCTTGCCGTTGCGCTTGCCGAGGGGGGTCCGGATGGCGTCGACGATCACGGCAGTGGGCATGGGGTCCCCGATTTCTGTGAGGGCGGTCTCGACCCGCGGGTCAAGAGCCAGTTTCGCCCGTCGGCGGTCCGGGCACCAACTCCCGTGACGCCCGTCGCTCGGGGGGCGCGAACATGGGCGTGACGCGCCGGGCCGAACGCGACCGGACCGATCGAGGAGGGACGCCCGTGGCCACCGCCAGCATCGAGGAGATCACCGCCGCCGTCGCCGGCCAGACCGTGCCGCGCCGCTTCGTGGCCACCGTGGCCGCCCACCCCGACGTGGCCGCCTTACGCAAGACGGTGGGCGGGGACCCGAACGAGTGGCAGGAGTGGACCTACGCCCAGTACCGCGACCTGGCCGAGCAGGCGGCCGCCGGCCTCCGGGCGCGCGGCGTCGAGCCGGGCGAGCGCGTGCTGCTGTTCATGCGCAACCGCCCCGACTTCCACTGGCTCGACATGGGCGCTCAGCTCGTCCGGGCGACCCCGGTGAGCATCTACAACTCGTCGTCGCCCGAGGAGGTCCAGTACCTCGCCGAACATGCCGAGGCCCGGGTGGCGATCGTGGAGGACGCCGGCTTCCTCGAGCGCATCCTCAAGGTGCGCGCCGAACTACCCCGCCTGGAGCACGTCTTCGTGATCGAGCCCCCCGAGGGGCCGCTGCCCACGGGGGTCGCCCCGGTGGAGGATCTCTACAGCGAGGGACGCCTCGACGCCGACGAGTTGGCGGCCGCCACCGACCCGTCCGACCTGGCGACCCTCATCTACACCTCGGGCACCACCGGACCGCCCAAGGGGGTCATGCTCGACCAGGCCAACATCGTGTACACGGCCGAGCAGCTGCTGCGCTGCTTCGAGCTGCCGGCCGACGAGCTGGTGGGGTTCCGGCTCGTCTCGTACCTGCCGATGGCCCACATCGCCGAGCGGATGACCAGCCACTACGCCGCCATCATCAACGGCTACACGGTGTCGTGTTGCCCTGATCCCAGCCAGGTCGCGGTGTACGCCCGGGAGGTGCGGCCGCAGATCATGTTCGGCGTCCCGCGCGTGTGGGAGAAGGTGTACGCCGGCGTGCAGGCGGTGCTGGCGGCCGACCCCGAGCGCCGGCAGAAGTTCGACGAAGGGGTGGCGGCGGCGCTGGAGATCAAGGCGGCCGAGCGCGACGGCAAGGCCACCCAGGAGCAGCTCGACACCTGGGCCTTCCTGGACGCAGTGGCCTTCAACCAGGTGCGCACGCTGCTCGGGCTCGACGCCCTGCGGCTGGCCATCACCGGCGCCGCCCCCATCCCGCGGGAGATCCTCGAGTGGTTCAACGCCCTCGGCATCCCGCTCAGCGAGATCTACGGGATGAGCGAGAGCTCGGGGCCGGCGACCTGGGATCCCTACGAGATCCGTCCCGGCACCGTCGGGCGGGAGATCCCCGGGATGGAGGTGAGCCTGGACGAGGACGGCGAGCTGCTCCTGCGCGGCGGCAACGTGTTCCGGGGCTACCTGAAGGCGCCGGACAAGACGGCCGACACCCTCATCGACGGCTGGCTCCACACCGGCGACATCGCCGAGATCGACGGCGACGGCTACGTGAAGATCGTCGACCGCAAGAAGGAGCTCATCATCACCTCGGGGGGCAAGAACATCTCGCCCGCCAACCTGGAGGCCGCGCTCAAGACGATCCCGGGCGTGGGCCAGGCGGCCGCCATCGGCGACCAGCGCAAGTTCATCGCCGCCCTCGTCGTGCTCGACCCCGAGACGGCCCCGGCGGTGGCGCGCGACCGGCTCGACCTGCAGGGCCTGTCCCTGCCCGAGTTGGCCGCCCACCCCGACGTGGTGGCGCTCGTGCAGCAGGGCGTCGACGAGGTCAACCAGCGCTTCGCCAATGTCGAGCAGATCAAGAAGTTCAGCCTGATCGGCGAGGAGTGGCTGCCCGACTCCGACGTGCTCACGCCCACGTCCAAGCTCAAGCGCCGCGGCATCCACGCCCGCTACGCCGACCTCATCGAGGCCATGTACTGAGTCGGTGCCTCACACGCCGCCGAGGCGCCCGCCCTCGGCGGCGGCCACCGCCGGTCGCACCTTGAGCAGGTACCAGAGGGCGATGACCA
>JBIOZN010000102.1:0-6153 GCA_044871175.1 Acidimicrobiales bacterium
GCGTGGTCGTCGCCACCCTCAACCGCCCCGAGAAGCTCAACGCGGTCGACGGCCGCATGCACACCGAGCTGTCGACGCTGGCGCGGGACTTCGACGACGACCCCGGAGGGCGCGTGCTGGTGCTCACGGGCGCCGGCCGGGCCTTCTGCGCGGGCGGCGACTTCTCGGGCGGCTCGTCCCCGGAGGGGGGCGGTGGTTCGATGTGGATCGAAGCGCGCCGCATCGTCGACGAGCTGCTGGCCTGCCGCAAGCCCGTGCTGGCGGCCGTGCACGGGTACGCCATGGGCCTGGGCGCCACCGTGGCGTTGATGTGCGACGTGGTGGTCGCCGGGCGCTCGGCCGTCTTCGCCGACACGCACGTGCAGATGGGGATTGGAGCGGGGGACGGGGGGCAGGTCATCTGGCCGTTGCTCATGGGCGTCAACCGGGCCAAGTACTTCCTGATGACCGGCGACCGCCTGGCCGCGCCCGAAGCCGAGCGGCTGGGGCTGGTCAACGTCGTGGTCGACGACGCCGAGGTGCTGTCGAGCGCCCTGCAGATCGCCGAGCGCCTCGCGGCGGGCCCGCTCGACGCGATCATCGCCTCGAAGGTGCCGATCAACCATTGGATCCGGGCGCAGGCCGCCCAGCTCCTGCCGTTGTCGTTGGCCATGGAGAGCGCCAACATGCGCAGCGCCGACGCCCGCGAGGCCCAGCGGGCCTTCGCCGAGAAGCGCCCACCGAACTACAACCGCCCGGCCGGCTGAGCGGCGAACCCCCGGGACGTAATGTGCGGCCTGCCGCCGCCGCGCCGCCGCAAGGCGCGCAGCGGCCCGAGCCGGGGGGCTGCCACATGGAACTGCAGGACATCATCGAGACCGCCGGGACCTGCCGGTTCTACCGGCCCGACCCGATCCCCGACGAGACGCTGGCCATGGTGCTCGACGCCGCCCGCTATGCCCCCCAGGGTGGCAATCGTCAGCCGGTCCGGTTCGTGGTGGTGAAGGACGCCGGCAAGAAGAAGCAGCTGGCCGAATTATACCGCGTCCCCTGGAAGGCGTACGTGGCCGGCATCGACGCCGGGGCCGTCAACGTCGGCGCCCACATGCAGGCGGTGCGTAACGCCGACTACTTCGCCGACCACTTCGAGGACGTCCCCGCCATCGTCGTGGTGTGCGCCGAGCTGGCCAGCCTGCACGTCACCGATACCGAGCTGGGTCGCACGTCCGTGGTGGGTGGCTGTTCCATCTACCCGGCAGTGCAGAACCTCCTGCTCAAAGCGCGTGAGCTCGGTGTGGGGGCGGCGATCACGACCCTGCTGTGTCATTACGAGCCCCAGGTGAAAGAGCTGCTCGCTGTTCCCGAGGGCATGATCACGGCCTGCCACGTCACGCTCGGCTGGCCGGCCCGACCCTTCCCCAAGAAGCTCAGCCGGCGCCCGCTGGCCGAGATGGCCTTCCTCGACAGCTACGGGGCGCCGCTGCCCGGAGCGTGAGGGGCGCCGCGGAGACCTCCGCCCCCGCCTACTTCACCGGGGGCCCGGGTCTCGGCGGGCAATCCGCCATATACGGCGGAATTCGCGCCGAGACGCAGCGGGAAGGGCGAAGGCACTGTGCCCGCCCGAGACTGACATCACGTGACGTCGGCGCGCCGCACCCACTTGGCGCCGGGCTTGACGTCCTCGACCGGCAGCCCGGCTTCGGCCCAGCCTCCGAAGCCGGCCTCGAGATGGGCGACGTCCGGGTAGCCCATGTCCTTCATCGTCTTGGCGGCGAGGGCGGAACGACCGCCTCCGGCGCAGTAGAGGATGTAACGCCGCTCGGGGGTGAACACCTCCCGGTAGTACTCGCTGGCCGGGTCGATCCAGAACTCCAGCATTCCCCGATCGGCGTGGAACGCCCCGGGGATCTTCCCCTTGAGGTAGAGCTCACGGAAGTCGCGGATGTCGACGGCGGTGGCGGTACCGGCGTCGAGCTCGGCCTTCACCTGTGCAGGCGACAGGTTCTCGATCTCCTGCTTCGCCTCGTCGACGAGATTCCAGGCCTTCTTGACCGTGCTCACCTCACCCACCCTACGACGACCGCCGGCGGCGGCACGGCGTCGGGCGTGGGGAACGACGACGGCGCGAGCGTCGGGCTCGCCGCCCGCAGTCGGCTGCCATCTTGATCGCGTGGTAGAGGTGAGCCCGGCGTCAGCCAGCGGTGCGGCGGCGACGAGGTCGGCGTCGCCCACCGGGACCAGGTTGCACAGGGGCACCGTCATGTACTCGGCCACCGCGATGACCGTGGCCGTCGGCCCGACGCCGGTCCCCGCCGGTCGCGTCGGCCATGCTGTGGCCGTGACCTACGTCCTGGTGCGGATCGAGGGCGACGGCCGCTGCAGCCTCGAGGGCGGATTCCACACGCGCGAACGCGCCCAGCAGGATGTGCGCGCCGAGGAGGGCACGACCTGGCACCTGCTGGACGTGGGCGATGCCGCGTTCATGGTGGTGCACCAGCACGACGACGGCGCGCTCGACCTGGTCGGCACGTTCGCCACCGACATCGAGGCCGATGCCTCCGCCGGCAGTGGCGGCGGTGACTCGGGTGGGCGCCGGCTCCGGTTCCGCGTGCCGCGCCCGGTGGAGGACGACATCGCCTCCTCGTAACTGCCGATCGGCTTGCTCCTGGTCAGCTCCCGCCGGTCGAAGGCTCGTCGTTGCGGACGGAGTCGGGCTGTTGGGTCGACGTGGCCGCCTGCTCCGGATACTCGGCGCGCTGGCGCTCGAGGACCTCGTCGACAGTAGGCGGATCGTCGGTCGCCGCGTCTTCGACCGGAACGGCCCCTTCTTCCCCGTAGTCGGTCATCGCCCCTTCCCTCCTGGCTAGCGGGCGGTGACGGGGGCTTCGATCTTGAACAGCTCCCGGCAGTTGTCACCCAGGAAGCGGGCGCGGTCGCCGTCGGGGAAGATCCCCGCCAGCTCCTCGAGATCCATGATGTAGTCGGGCGTGTGGTCGGCGTGCGGGAAGTCCGAGGCCCACATGAAGCGCTCGGCGCCGAAGCGTTGCGCCAGGGCGGGGATCGTGCGCTCGTCGGGGTCGCAGCTGATCCAGCACCGCTCGCGGAAGTAGTACGAGGGCGGGTTCGCCAAGGGCACGTTGTAACCAATGGGCGTGTGCGCGAACACTGCGTCCATGCGGTCGAGCCAGTAGCCGATCCAGCCGCCGCCCGATTCGAGCACCAGGATCTTGAGGCGGGGGAACTTGTCGAACACGCCGTAGTCGAACAGCGTCGTGAACTGGTGGCGCACGCCGTCGGACGCCGTGACGCTGGCCGTGAGCCGCAGGTCGCGGACGTGCTCCCACGTACCCATCCGCGTCCCCTTGGTCCACTGGGGCTCGAAGGTCGGGTGGATGGCGAGGGGCACGTCGAGGTCTTGCGCGGCGGCGAACACCGGGTCGTGCGAGGGATGGCCGAGGGGGCGCGCCGCATGCGTGAACGGGCACACGAAGCCACCCCGGGCCCCGTCGCCCACCGCTCGTTCGAGCTCGGCGGCGGCCGCCGCCGGGTCGCCCAGCGACAGGTGGGCGGTGGGGATGAGACGGCCCTCGCCCTCGGAGCACCAGTCGCAGATCCACCGGTTGTAGGCCCGGCAGTACGCCTGGGACAGCTCGGCGTCCTCCAGTTCGGCCTCCCACAGCAGGCCGACGGTGGTGTAGATCACGGCGGCGTCGATGTTCTCGGCGTCGAGGAGCTGCAGCCGCTCCTTGGCGTCGCGCGAGCCGAAGGCGGCGTGATTGTCGTAGGTGACCTCGGGATCGCGGGCCATCCTGGTGAGGTTGCCGGCGCCCATGGCCGCCAGCGTCGACAGCATGCCCGGGCGCGCCATCTGCGAGCGCCGGCGGTCGATCTCCAGCACGTCGAGCCCGTCCTCGTCCTGCACGATGCGCAGCGCCCGGTGCCGGTAGCGCGGCTCGAGGTAGGTCTCCCACAGGTCGGCGGGTTCGAGAATGTGCCCGTCGGCGTCGACCGCGCCGCCGAAGGCCAGGCGATGGGTCTCGTGCATCAGGCCCATCGTCTCACGTGCGGGCGTGCCGGCCACTCATGATGTCGGCCGGGCCGCCGGGGTAGCCGCCGGCGGCGACGACGGCGCGGCCCCAGGGTTCCAGCCGCACGAGGAGCTCGTCGACGTCGTCGCCGAGCGCGTCGATGGCCCCGGCCATCTGCTGATCGGTGGCCACCTCGATGGCCTCCCGGGCGTCACGGCCCGCAGCCGTCAACTTCGAGCCGTCGATCCAGCCCCGCTCGACCAGTGCGGCTGCGGCCGCATCGAGCTGGGCGTCATCCCACGCCCGCGTGCGCACGTAGGTGCGGGTGGGCAGGCCCCAGAACAGCTCGGTGAGCAGTCCGATCTGCACGGCGTCGAGCCCCGCCGCCGTCCACGCCGCCGAGTGCGCGTCGCCCCGGAACTCCCGCAGCTGGTCGCCCGCATGGAACAGGTCGCCCAGAGGGTCCCCGGGCCAGGCGCGGGACGAGACGCCGGCGAACAGGGGCTTGCCCGCCGGTTCGAGGGGCTCACAGGCTCGCCGCAGCAGGGTGACGGCCCGGTCGATGCCCTCGGGTCGAGGGCCGAGCACCCGCTCCAGTTGGGCGACGGCGCCGGCATGGCGCGCCGCGCAGATGGTGTCGGCGTCCGTGAGCGACCATCCGAAGCTGACTGCGGGCACGACGACCGCGGGGTTGAACACGGCGAAGGCGGCGGCCACGACCTGGCCCGGCACCTGCCCCATCAGTGAGCCGCGGCTCGTGAAGTACGCCGGCCCGTCGGGCAGGGCCACGCCGTTCGTCGTCCTGGGGCTGGCGGCGAAGCCGAGCTTCTCGTAGGCGCGGTGGCATTCCGGAGCGAAGTACACCTGACCGACGAGGGGCTCGATGCGGTCGCGCAAGGTACGGGCGACGCGGTAGTCGGTGGGGGAGTTGGGCATGGGTCCTCCTGGCCTGTTGCGTACCACACCCGACGTATTAGCGGCGCCCACCCGTCCTCATCAGGAGGAACGAAAGGGAGGGCGATGTGCAGATGAGCGGCGACAGGTGGCGGCTCTCATTGCTCGGCGGTTTCCGGCTCGCCCGGGAAGATCGTGTAGTCCGGTTGGCCCACTCCGCCCAGCGACTGGTCGCCTTCCTGGCCCTGCAGGCTCGGCCCGTCCTGCGGGTCGAGGCGGCCGGCACGCTGTGGCCCGACGTCACCGATGCCCGGTCGGTGGGCAACCTCCGCTCGACGCTCTGGCGGCTCGACCGCCACGCTCGCGGTGTCGTCGAGCGCGAGGGCGCCAAGGTGGCGCTCGGCGCGTTCGTCCACGTCGACATCGATCATGCCCGGACCGACGTGGCCGCCATCGCCCACGGCGAAGGCCTGGCTCGCACGGGCGAGCTGCTGCCGGGCTGGTACGAGGACTGGGTCCTCGTGGAGCGCGAGCGCGTGCGCCAGAGCTGGCTCGATGCCATGGAGGCGATCTCGGAGTACCTGGTGACCCGCGGTGAGCCGGCCCGGGCGGTCGAAGTCGCCCTGCGGGCCGTCGCCATGGAGCCGCTGCGCGAGAGCTCGCACCGCACGGTCATGCGGGCGCACCTGGCTCGGGGCAACCGTGCCGCCGCTCTCGCGCAGTGCGACCACTACCTCGGGCTGCTCGAGGACGCCGGGCTCGCACCACGGCCGTCGCCCGCCCTGCAGTCCTTGCTCGACGAGACCCGCGTCGGCGCCCACGCAACCGCGCGGTGACGCGGCTGTGACGGGCCGGTGACGCCGCCCTTCTTGCATCCCGATCGCACGACCCAAGACAGGAGACAACATGGTCGCACCCCTTCCGCCGCAGAACGGCGAGCCCCGAGGACGCATCGCCGCCTCGGACCGAGAGCTCGTCGTGATGCTCGCCCCCGACGCCCAGGTGCGGGCGTCGACCACCGGCATTTCGTCCCGGTCCGACGCGGACGTGAGCGCGTTGGCCGACGTGCTCACCGCCGAGGACGTCACGCTCGAGCCGCTGTTCGGGCTGAGCGAGGATCACCAACAGGCCAGAGTGGCCCAGCTGCGGGCCGCCGGCGCCGCGGATGTACCCGAGCTGTCGGTGTACTACCGCGTCCGGGCCGAGCCCGACCGCCTCGACGCCATCGCCGAGCGCTTGCGCTCTGTTCCCC
>JBIOZN010000103.1:0-6924 GCA_044871175.1 Acidimicrobiales bacterium
GCGCGAAAAGTGACCCAACGCTCGCACTGGACAAGTGCCGAACATGTGTTCGATGATGGGTAGGTGGGGTGGAGGAACCCGGCGATCCCGTGGGCCGAGCTCGAGCGGCGGCTCTCCAACGGCCGCAGTCCGGGCGCGCCCTCCTGGAACGCCGGAGGTGACAGCCCGGCCTGGAGCCGCAAGCGCCAACCCTATGAACCGGTGCTCGAGCGCCACGCCGGCCGCGTCCCCTACGCCGAGTTGCACTGCCACTCCAACTTCAGCTTCCTCGACGGCGCCTCGCACCCCGAAGAGCTGGCCGAGGAGGCCGCCCGGTTGGGGCTCGAGGCCCTCGCCCTCACCGACCACGACGGCCTGTACGGCGTGGTGCGCTTCGCCGAGGCCGCCGCCGCCGTCGGCCTGCCCACGGTGTTCGGCGCCGAGCTCACCCTCGGGGTCGAGCGCTACGAGCCCGGCCTACCCGATCCCGCCGGCGAGCATCTCCTCGTCCTGGCCGACGGCCCCCCGGGCTACGCCCGCCTCTCCCGGGCCATCACCCGGGCCCAGATGGCGGGGGCGAAGACGGCCCCTCGGGCGATCCTGACCGACGTCGTCGCCGCCGCCGGGCCCGACCCGGGCTGGTACGTGCTCACCGGCTGTCGCAAGGGACCGGTGCCGGCCGCCCTCGAAGCCGACGGGCCGCGGGCCGCCGCCCGCCAGCTCGGCCGCCTCATCGACGCCTTCGGGCGGGACCGCGTCGTCGTCGAGCTCACCGACCACGGCCAGCCGCTCGACTCGGCCCGCAACGACGCCCTGGCCGAGCTGGCCGCCCGCCACCACCTCACCGTCGTCGCCACCACCGGCGCCCACTACGCCACGCCCGCCCGCCGCCCGCTGGCCAGCGCGTTGGCGGCGGTGCGGGCCCGGCGCAGCCTCGACGAGCTCGATCCGTGGCTGCCCGCCGCCGCCACCGCCCACCTGCGCTCGGGTGCCGAGATGGCCCGCCGCTTCGCCCGCTACCCGGGGGTGGTGGAGGCCGCCGCCGAGCTCGGCCGGGCGTGCGCCTTCGACCTCGCCCTCGTCGCCCCCAACCTGCCGCCCTTCCCGTGCCCCGACGGGCTCATCGAGATGCAGTACCTGCGCCGGCTCGTGGACGAGGGCGGCCGGCGCCGCTACGGCACCCGGGCCCACCGCCCCGACGCCTGGCGCGTCATCGACCACGAGCTCGACGTCATCGAGGCCCTCGGCTTTCCCGGCTATTTCCTCGTGGTGTGGGACATCGTGCGCTATTGCAAGGAGATCAACCTCTACTGCCAGGGGCGGGGGTCGGCGGCCAATTCCGCCGTCTGCTACGCGATCGGCATCACCAACGTCGACGCCGTCGGCTTGGGCCTGCTGTTCGAGCGCTTCCTGTCGCCCGAGCGCGACGGCCCGCCCGACATCGACCTCGACATCGAGAGCGACCGGCGGGAGGAGGCCATCCAGTACGTGTACCGGCGCTACGGGCGCGACCACACCGCCCAGGTCGCCAACGTGATCACCTACCGGGCCCGCTCGGCGGTGCGCGACATGGCCAAGGCGCTCGGCTACGCCCCCGGCCAGCAGGACGCCTGGTCCAAGCAGGTCGACCCGTGGGGCCGGCTGGCCACGACCGTGCACGACGGCGACCACGACATCCCCGCCGCCGTACTCGACCTCGCCGCCCAGGTGGAGGACTTCCCCCGCCACCTCGGCATCCACTCCGGCGGCATGGTGATCTGCGACCGCCCCGTCATCGAGGTGTGCCCGGTGGAGTGGGGCCGCATGGAGGACCGCAGCGTGCTGCAGTGGGACAAGGACGACTGCGCCGCCGTCGGCCTGGTCAAGTTCGACTTGCTCGGACTGGGGATGCTGTCGGCCATCCACTACTGCGTCGACCTCGTCCGTGAGCACCGCGGCTACGAGATTGATCTTGCAACCATTCCCCAGGAGCCCGCGGTGTACGAGATGCTGTGCCGGGCCGACTCGGTGGGGGTGTTCCAGGTCGAGAGCCGGGCCCAGATGGCCACGCTGCCCCGGTTGAGGCCCCGCACGTTCTACGACCTCGTGGTCGAGGTCGCCCTCATCCGCCCCGGGCCCATCCAGGGCGGCTCGGTGCACCCCTACATCCGCCGCCGCAACGGCACCGAGCCGGTCACCTACCTGCATCCGCTCCTCGAACCGGCCCTGGCCAAGACGCTGGGCGTGCCCCTGTTCCAGGAGCAGCTCATGCAGATGGCCATCGACGTGGCCGGGTTCACCCCCGCCGAGGCCGACCAGTTGCGCCAGGCCATGGGTTCCAAGCGCAGCCACGACCGCATGGAGGCGTTGAAGGCCCGGCTGTACGCCGGCATGGCCCGCAACGGCATCACCGGGGCGGTGGCCGACGAGATCTTCGACAAGATGGCCGCCTTCGCCAATTTTGGCTTTCCCGAGAGTCATTCGGTGTCGTTCGCCTACCTGGTGTACGTGTCGTCGTGGCTCAAGCTGCACGAGCCGGCCGCCTTCTGCGCCGCCCTGCTGAACGCCCAGCCGATGGGCTTCTACTCGCCGCAGTCGCTGGTGCAGGACGCGCGCCGCCACGGGGTGGTGGCGCGCACACCCGACCTCAACGCCTCGCGAACGAAGGCGACGTTGGAGCCGTGCCCCGACAGCCACAACGGCGTGGCGGTACGGATGGGCCTGGAGGCGGTGCGGGGCATCGGCGACGACCTCGCCGTCGAGGTGGCGGAAGGGCGGCCGTACGCCGACCTCGAAGACCTCGTGCGCCGGGTGCCGTCATTGCAGCTGCAACATCTGGAAGCACTGGCGGTGGGCGGTGCCTTCCGGCAGTGCTTCGGGCTCGATCGACGGGAGGCGCTCTGGGCGGTGGGGGCGGTGGCCCAGTCCCGTCCCGGGCGGTTGTACGGAGTCGTCACCGGAGCCGACGCGCCCGTTCTGCCCGGCATGGCCGAGGTCGAGGAGGCAGTGGCCGACCTCTGGGCCACGGGCGTGGCACCTGACGGCCACCCCACCCGGTTCGTGCGTGACCGGCTGGATGCGATGGGGGCGGTGCCGGCTTCCCGGTTGTCCTACTGCGAGGACGGCAGCCGGGTCGTCGTCGGCGGCGTGGTGACCCACCGCCAGCGCCCGGCCACCGCATCGGGGACGACGTTCATCAACCTGGAGGACGAGACCGGGCTCATCAACGTCGTCTGCTCGAAGGGCTGCTGGGCCCGTTACCGCCGCGTGGCCCGCTCGGCCCCCGCCATGGTGATACGGGGTCGGCTGGAGGCCCAGGAAGGGGTGATCAACGTGGTGGCCGAGTTCATCGAACCGCTCGCCTTGGCCGGCGCCCTCCCCAGCCGCGACTTCCGCTGACGCTGGCCGATCCCTCCGTGCCCGGCAACGGCCGCGTCGCCGACGCCAGTCCAAGGAACGAGACGCGTGATCGTCCTGTCGAGGGCCGACACCGATTGCAGCCGCTTTCCCGCCGACCACGGGGTCTGTGACGACTTCGGGTCCCAGGGCGAGCTCAAGTCGTCACGAACCTCGCTGGTCGCTCACCCCGACGAACGATCCCGCTGCTGGATGATGCGTCGACGGCGCGACGACACGAGGAGATCCGGCGATCCCAGGAGGATCTGGCCGTAGGCGTAACCGCCGCCCATACCCGCGGCGAGGAGGAGGCCGTGGGCACGCTGAGACGCCGCGCTGGGCGGAAGGCCGAAGTAGGTAGTGAGATCCTTGACCCGGCGGCCGCCGCCGGTGGGTCGGAACAGATCGTTGGCCTTCCCGACGATCCAGCACACCGCGGCGGCGGCGGTGTCGGCCCTGGCTCTGCGTCGGAACGCGGCCGGGTCGCCGGTGGCGGCACGGGCGAGGAAGCGGCGGCTCGCGGTGCGGTACTCGGCGTCGAGCATCTCGTCGCAGCACCGGTCGACCAGGGCGAGCACGTCGGCGACCGGCGCGCGGATGTCGTCAGGGATCCCTTGCCAGGCAAAGGGCTCGTCGGGCAGCGGCTCGTCGTCGAGCGCGACGAGGGCATCGGCGCCGCCGACGGCCCGCCGAAGCGTGTCCCGCACGACGTCCTCGTACGTCGACGGGAGGCCGGGCATGGCCCACGGGCCGTCGGGATCGAGGGCGCCCATGGCGGCCAAGAGAGCAGCGGGGCCCCGGGGACCGGGCGAGCGGATGGTGGCCTGGTAGTCGGGCTCCCACCGGTCGATGGCGGCGAGGGTTTCGGTCGTGAGGGCAGGGCGCATCTGGCGCTGGGCGTCGCAGAAGCGGACGAAGGCCCGCAGTACGGTCGGGGCTTTGGCCAGGAAGCCGACATCGGCGACGATCTTGCGGGGGATCCAGTCGCCGAGGAGGATCTCGACCGCAACCGGGCTCCAGCGCAGCGGGTCTCCGGGGCCGTACTCGCACCCGAACCAGATCAGGTGCTCGACCAGATCCCGATGGTCCGGGTCAGGGGGCGACGGCACGTGGGGTGAGGCGAGGAAGCGGGCGGCCAGGTCGCGCCGAGCCCGCTTCGGCCACTCGGGACGCTCGTAGCCCCGGCCGCCCTCGGGCAGCCGCCCGATCATCCACTCAACCAGCGGGCGGGCGACGGGCCAAGTGTCGGTCTCGAACGGGGGAAAGGTGATGGCCCCAGCGTCGATGGCGTCGCTGATCCGTACGCGTGCGTCAGCGCGATCGAGGTCGGCCCACGCCATGTCGGGGTCGTCGTTCTTGGACTGCAAGAACGCGATGAGGGCGTCGATCGGTTCGGGCACCACGAAGGCGTCCTTCACCACCGTGCCGAGGTTGTGGTCGATGTAGACGACGGCGCACAATTCCTCCCCGGTGGGCAGGGCGACCGCGACGATGAGGTTGTCACCATCGCCCAGCACGTGGGTCTGGGCGACGGCCCGGTAGGCGCGCGCCGCGCCGAGCCCTTCCAGCCACGGCGGCAGGGTGTGCCCACGACCGCCCAGGATCCGCCGGAGGCGGCGGCGTTCGACCTCGTCGCGCGTGAAGGCCTCCACGACGGCGAGGAGCGCCGAGGTCTCGGGGCGGTCGACGTCGATGAACGTGCCGAGCAGCTCGTCGCGTGATGGCCCCGCAGGCTCCTGGCGCTCGAATGCACCGAAGCCTGTGGTCCGCCGGGGATCGACGACGGCGAGGAGCGAACTGGTCAGGGCCAGCAAGTGGATCGGGTGCTCGGCCGCCATGGCTCGCCGCACGTCGCCCATCAGGTCAGGCTCGGGCTCGCCCCATCGGCCGTTGCCGGCGGCCTCGGGCTGGAACGACCGAGGCCGGGTTCCCTTCAGCGTCACCCGGCCACCCTTGCCATGCTTCCCCCGCCTGGGCATCGGCGCACGCTATCGAGAAGCGGCGGCACCGCCGGGCGGCGGGCGCGGGCGCGGTCGCGGACAATGCTCGCCGCCGCGCTCCAGGTCGGTGGTGACGGCAGGCCCGTATCGTCGAGCCGTGGTCGTCGCCGAGATGTGGCCGTGGGACGAGGCCGCCTTCATCCGGGCCTGGGAGGCGCGGCCGCTATCGGCCTCGTGGTCGAGGTTGCCGACACCACCTTCGCCGCCGACACCGAAGTCAAGCCCGAGGGTCTACCGGACGGCCGGATACGCGATGTACTGGGTCGTGCATCGAGGCGGCGTCAAGGTGTTCGACGACCCCTACGAGGGCGGCTACCGGCGCCGGCGGTACGTGCCGCCGCACGGACACCTCCGGGTCCCGTACGCGCCGGCTCCTCGGCAAGCGGGTGGACGTGCGGCTCGACGACGCTGAGTGCCGGCGCCGGCTGCTCGAAGCCGACCACGGCGTCCTGGCCACCCGCCACCCCGAGCGGGGCGTCGACGCCGTGCCCGTGTGCTTCGCCGTCGTCGGCGATCGGCTGGCGGTGCCCGTCGACCGGGTCAAGCCCAAGGCGACCACGACCTTGCGGCGAGCGGCGAACCTCGATGCCGATCCCCGGGCCGTCCTGCTCGTCGAGCAATGGGACCGCCACGACTGGGCCCGGCTCTGGTGGGTGCAGGCCCACCTCGAGCGGGTCGCCGCCGGCGCCGGCCGTGACCTGGAGTCCGCCCATGCCGGCCGTGACCTCGAGGCCGCTGAGGCCACCCGTGACCTCGAGGCCACCCTCGCCGCGCGCTACGCCCAGTACCGGGCCGACGGGGCGATCGCCGGCCTCATCGTCTTCGGCGTTCGCCGGCTGGCGGGCTGGGCTGGGGCAGACTCGCCGGCATGACCCTGGTGCACCGCGTGCTGCCGCCGGATCCCTACGAGTCGCTCGAGCGCTACGTGCACGCCGGCGGCGGCCAGGGGCTCGACGCCGCCCGCCGGGTGGAACCCGAGGTCGTGATCGCCGAGCTCGAGGCGTCGGGTCTGCGGGGCCGGGGCGGCGCCGGGTTCCCCACGGGCACCAAGTGGCGCACGGTCGCCGCCAACCGCTCCGAGGCCTTTCCCACCACCGTCGTGGTCAACGGCGCCGAGGGCGAGCCGGGCACGTTCAAGGACCGACGAATCCTGGCCTACAACCCATACGAGGTGCTCGAGGGCGCGCTCATCGCCGCCCGCGTCATGGGCAGCGATCGGGTCATCATCGCCCTCGAGCGGGGGGCGCCGGTCGCGGCGTGCGTCCGCGCCGCCGTGGCCGAGCTGCACGGGGCGGGGTGGCCGAGCGGTGTCGTCCTCGACGTGGTGGAGGGCCCCGACGAGTACCTCTACGGCGAGGAGACGGCGCTGCTCGAGGTCCTCGACGGCCGCCCGCCGTTCCCGCGCATCGCCCCGCCCTACCGCCGCGGTTGGGTCGAGGTGCTGGAGGACGACGCCGTCGACTCCGGCAGCGGCCTGGCGGCCGACGTGGAGATGGCCGGCCCCACGGGCGAGTCGCTGGCCCCGCCGGCGTTGGTGGACAACGTCGAGACGTTGGCCAACGTCCCCAAG
>JBIOZN010000104.1:0-5005 GCA_044871175.1 Acidimicrobiales bacterium
GCGCCGTTGGACCTGCTCGCCAGCGCCGGCGGTCCCATCGCCAAGCGCCTGGTGCCCGTGGCCCTGCTGGCGCTCATCGTCTTCCTGCTGGTGCGGCGCGCCCGGCACTGACGGCGTGCACCGCCGCGACGACCAGGCTGTCGCCGCCCTGCTGGGCCGGAAACCGCGCGGGGCCTACGAGGTGGTCGTGCGCGACGCCACCGGTGCCCCCGTCGTGATCCGCAACGCGCCGCGACTCGACGACGGCACGCCGATGCCCACGCTCTACTGGCTGGTCGGCGCACGCGAGCGAGAGGCGGTGAGCCGCCTGGAGGCGGCCGGCGGGGTCAAGCAGGCCGAAGCCGACGTCGACCCCGTCGCGCTCGCCGCCGCCCACGCCCGCTACGCCGCCGAGCGCGACGCCGCCCTCGCCTCCGAGCCTGCGCCCCGCCCCGCCGGCGGGGTGGGGGGCACGCGCCGGGGCGTCAAGTGCCTGCACGCCCATTACGCCTGGTTCCTGGCCGGAGGCGACGACCCCGTCGGGCGCTGGGTCGCGCAACGACTGGCGGCGCAATCGTGAACGTCGCCGTCATCGACATCGGCACCAACACCACCCGCCTCCTCATCACCGACGGTCAGTCCGACCGGGTGCGCACCAGCATCACGACTCGCGTGGGGGAAGGGGTCGATCGCAGCGGGCGGATCTCCGAGGTCGCCATCGAGCGCACCGTGCGCTGCCTCCAGGACTACCGCCGCCAGCTCGACGCCCACGACGTCGGGCGCGTGCGGGTGGTGGCCACCTCGGCCAGCCGCGACGCCGCCAACCGGGACGAGTTCTTCGCCGCCGTGGCCGGCGTCGTCGGCCAGGCACCCGAGCTCTTGTCGGGCCCCGAGGAGGGCGGCCTCGCCTTCGCCGGGGCCACCGCGGGCCTGGCCGCCGCCGGCCACCCGCCGCCCTACCTCGTGCTCGACATCGGCGGCGGGTCCACCGAGTTCATCGTCGGTGAGACCGAGCCCGAGGGGGTCGTGAGCGTCGACGTGGGCTCGGTGCGCCTCACCGAATCGGAACTGGCGCACGATCCGCCGCGCCCCGACGAGCTCACCAACGCCATCGGCACCGTCGCCGACCACCTGGACGACGTCCTGCGGGAGGTGCCGGCGGTGGCCGGGTTCCAGACGCTGGTGGGCGTGGCCGGGACGATCACCACCGTCGCCGCCATCGAGCTCGGGCTCGTCACCTACGACCGCGACCGGGTCCACCACTTCCGCCTGACCCGCGCGGCCGCCGAGGACGTCTTCCGCACGCTCGCCACCGAACCGCTGGCCGCCCGCCGCCACAACCCGGGTCTGCCGCCCGAACGGGCCGACATCATCGTCGGCGGGTGCTGCGTCCTGGTGGCCGTGATGCGCAAGCTGGCGGCGGCCGAACTGCTGGTCTCCGAGCACGATCTGCTCGACGGCGCGGCCGCCACGCTGCTGACGGCCTAGCGTCGTGACGGTGATCCGCCTCCACGGCAAGCGGCTCGAGTTGCGGCCGCTCGTCGCGTCCGACTACCCCGCCTACAGCGAGGTGCGCATCCGCAACGAGGAGTGGCTCACCCCATGGGAGTCGTTGCGGGTGCCGGGCCAGGTCGACCCCGCTCGCGACCGGGCCGCCTTCGCCGCCCGCTGCTCGGCCCGTGAGCGCGAGCGCCAGCTGGGCGCCGGCTACGGGTTCGGGCTGTTCGTCCAGCAGGCGTTCGCCGGCGAGATCAACCTCAATTCGATCCATAGGGGCCCGTTCCAGAACGCCTACATCGGCTACTGGATCGACCAGGCCCACGCCGGGCGCAGCTACATGAGCGAAGCCGTCGTCACCCTGGTCAAGTTCGCCTTCGAGGACCTGCGCCTGCACCGCCTGCAGATCGCCATCATCCCCCGCAACCACCGCAGCCGGCGGGTGATGGAGAAGCTGCGGATCCGCAGCGAAGGTGTCGCCCTGCGCTACCTGGAGATCAACGGCGTGTGGGAAGACCACGTGCGCTACGCCATCACGCTGGAGGAGTGGGAGAAGCGCAGCGCCGAGCTCCACGCCGACTGGCTCGACCGCTCGCCGCCCGGCTAGGCCGCCGGCCGCTGGGCCGGCGAGCTCGGCTGCTGGGCCGCTGCCCGCGCCGCGGCGGTGCGGTTGCCCACGCCGAGCTTGCGGTAGATGTGCTCGAGGTGCTTCTGCACCGTGCGCGGCGCCATTCCCAAAGCGCGGGCGATCTGCTTGTTGCTGGCCCCCGTGCGGACCTGGTCGAGCACCGCTCGCTCCCGGGCGGTGAGCGGGGCGAGACCGGCGGGTTCCGGCGCCGCACCGGCACCGGCGGCATCGGACCGGGCCAACGCGGCCGCCAGCAGCGGACGTACCAGGGCGGCGACGGCGACCTCGGCGTCGGAGAAGTCGGCGCCCGAGCGGTTGAAGGCGACGCACCAGGCGCCCGCCCGGGCGGGCACCGCCATCACCAGCTGGTGGTCGATGCCGAGCGGGCCGAACACCTCGGCGTAGGCGGCGTTGCGCCGGTAGCAGGCCGTCGCCATGACGTCGCTGCGGCGCAGGGGCCGCCCGTCGCCCCCGCCGCGGGTGTGGGCAGCCAGGGGGTACTCGCCGGCACAGGCCTCGAAGGCGGCCAGGTGCCGGGGGTCGATCGCGCCCGGCGGCTCGATCCAGGTGGAGCGCGGGCCGTGTGCGGCCTGGGCCAGGGCCAGGTCGCACGGTAGGACGGCGGCCGCCCAGGCCAGCGCCGTCTCGGCCCGCGCGCGGGCGTCGGTCGACCCGCCCGCCGCCAGCCAGGCCAGCGCTTCCAGCGCTTCGCGCTGACGGCGATCGAGCGCCACCGCCTCCCGACGAGGTACGAGCCAGGCCGCCACGGACGCGCTCACACCGGCCGACTACGCCGAAGAGCGTATGGCGGTTCCCGGCGTCGCCGTGGTCCCGTGGGACGCCCCTGACCCCTCGCACAGGAGCACCCATGCCCGCCGACCTTCCTGGCATCCTCCAGTCCTTCGACGGCACCGACACCGACGGAGACGCCATCGCCGAGATCATCCGGCTCCGACTGGCCGGGGCGTCGGCCACCATGCCCGAACCGGCCCGGGGCCGGGGACTCACCCTCGTGCTGGTGGAGGCGCGCCTGCTCGCCCCCGCCGCCGGACCGGCCCTGCTCCCCCGGCTCGATCGCCTGGTCGCCGACATCGCCGCCGAACAGGGTGCCGCCCGCCTGGTGGCCGCCGACCTCTACCAGGGTCCGGTGCACAACGACGGCGCCATCATCGTCGCCCTGCGGCGCGTGTTCCGGGTGCTGCGCGAGCAGTACGGGCTGCGCCACGTCGTGCTCGTCGGCCGCTTCCCCGAGGCTCAGCTCGTGCGCCGCTGGCCGTGGGCACCCGCCTTCGGGCGCACGATCGGTGGCATCGCCGTCCCGGAGGGCTGGAACTACTTCGCCTACGAGCCCGAGCGGGTCGCGTCGAGCGCCGACATCGTGCTGGCCGACCTGAACGGCGCGTGGGACGACCTGTACCGCCGCCACGTCGCCATCACCTCGGTGCACATCCGCCCCGACCGGCGGGAGACGGCCGAGGAGATCCTCGCACCCGGCCGCGTCATCGCCGGCCGCGCCGCCCAGCTGGAGACGCTGCGGTTCGAGGACGTGTTCTGGATCGACGACGGCGACGTCGACTTTCCCAGCCGTTCTCCCGTCACCGCCCGCATTCGCCGTTTCCGGGCCGACCCCGAAGTGCCCGCCGGTGCCCGCAGGCTGCCCAACCCCATCGCCGTGCCCGAGCTGTTCGTGTCGCGCATCAACGCCTTCCACGCCGCTACGCGCCTGCCCACCGATCGCAGCGTGGTCACCTCGACGACCGGCCGCCTCGTCGACGGCAGCCCGGTGGACGCCGGCGGCCGGCCCCAGGCGTTCACCAGCACGGTCAACTACGCCACCACCAGCAGCGACCCGGAGGGCCGCGTGTGGACCATCGACCCGCGTGAGTTCGAGCCCGACCCCGGCCTCGAACGGCGGTTGCTGGCCGAGTACCTCGACCGCAACCACCGCTGGCGCACGGGCGGGTACCCGCCCTGCTCGTCGGCGGTGGGCGTGGCCTACGACGGCCCCAACGTGAACGGCTTCACGGGCGAGGACACCACCGCCCTGGCGGCCTCGGCGTGGCCCGGCGCCGTCGAGCACGCGCTGGACGACGCCAGCCTGGCCGCCTACGCCCGCTCGTGGTGCACGGCGGCAACCGTGCGCAGCCTGCTGGCCCACAGCGACGAGCAGATCTCGCTGTACGGCCCGTCGTCGCCAGCGGCACTGGTGGCCGCCATGGGAGACCGGCCCTGGCGCTGGATGCAGACCGAGCCGCACCCGGGCCGCTCGCCCCGGGAGTTCCGCTACGTGCCCACCTACGCGGGCACGGCCAGCGGAGGCCTGCCCGGCGGCGGTCCCTCGGCGGCGGCGGGGGCGTGGTTGCACCGCACGCTGTGGCAGGAGGGACGGGTGGCGGATCCGCCCAGCGTCGTGCTGCACGGCGGGTGCGGGGCCAGCGGTCCCGTCGGCGCCTACGACACGCCCTATACGGGTGCTGACTACGGCACGGCCCAGAACTGCGAGTCGATCCTGTTCTTCGCCCGCGCGCTCGCTGTCGTGGGGCGCTCCAAGGTGTTCAACGACACGCCGGTGCAGTTCGCCGAGGCGTTGGCCGAAGACGGGGTGACGCTGGGCGAGGCATGGCGGCACCTGTTCAGCGACCAGGCCCTCCAACCGCCGCTCGGCAACGACGGCCCCGAGGGCGGTAACGCCGGCGCCAAGCAGGCCTACCCCTGGAACCTGCTGGGCGACGCCACCCTGCGCCTGCGCCCCCGCCGCCGCTGACGTCGTTTGCCGGCCGCGGGGGCCGGGCGGCCGGGCGGGCCGGGCCGCCGGGCCCCCGGGCGGCCGGGCCCCGGGCGGCCGGGCCCCCGGGCCGCCGCCGCAGCGAGCGTTGGGTCACTTCTCGCGCATATGCGACG
>JBIOZN010000105.1:0-5729 GCA_044871175.1 Acidimicrobiales bacterium
CTGGCCGAGCACACCCGCAACCTCAGCGACGAGCAGCGAGTCGCCATCCTGGGCGCCAACGCAGCCGACCTCTACGGCATCGACGTGGCCGAGTTGGCCGCCGCCGTCGCCGCCTGACCCGCATCAGGGCCTTGCGGCCGCCCGACGGCCCGCCCGGCAAACCGTCGCGGCGCACCAGGAGCAGGTCTTGCTCGCTTGGTGCGCCGAGTGCTCGTGGTGCGCCGAGACGTCGATGCGTCAGTCGAGGGCGCCGGCGGCGAACAGCTCGCCGAGGCGGTCGTCGGAGTAGCCCAGTACCTCGGTGAGGACGTCCACGGTGTGCTGGCCCAGCACCGGCGGCGAGCCCTGCACGACGGCGGGCGTGGCGCTGAGCGTCGTGCGGCTGCCCTCGACGACGACGGTGCCGTGCTCGGCATGGTCGACGGTGACGAAGTGGCCCTGGTGCGCCAGCTGCGGGTCGGCGGCGCACTCCCCCGAGTTCTGCACCGCGTGGGCGGGCACGCCGGCGGCCACCAAGGTGTCCTGGACGTAGCCCGGCGTGCGCGTCGCCGTCCACGCCTCCACCAGCGCGTCGAGCTCGTCCCGCCGAGCGTGCCGTTCCTCTGCCCCCAGGGCGCCGATGTCGGGCCGGCCCAGCAGCGCCGCCAGCGTGCGCCAGTGGCCGTCGTCGGGGCAGGCCACCGCCACCCAGGCGTCGTCACCGAGGCACGGGTAGACGCCGTGGGGCGCCATCTCAGGGTCGGCGTTGCCCTGGCGGTTGACCGTGCGCCCGTTCACGGCGTAGTCCAGCACCGCCGGCGTGAGGAAGTGCACGGCCGCCTCCGCCTGGGCGAAGTCGAGGTACTGCCCCTGCCCCGTGCGCCGGCGGTGGTCGAGGGCGGCGAGCACGGCGCACAGGGCGAAGCGGGGCGCCATGTAGTCGCTGTAGGCCCCGAACGGGCCGCACGGCGCCCGGTCGGGCCACCCGGTGATATGGAAGAACCCGCTGAGGGCGGCCCCCATGGTGCCGAACCCGGCGTAGCGCTCGAGCGGCCCGCTCTGGCCGAACAGGCAGGTCGACATCATCACCAGCGACGGGTTCACGGCGGCCAGGTGCTCGTACTCCAGCCCCAAGCCCGCACGGCCCCGCGGTGAGAAGGCCTCGACGAGGACGTCCGCCCAGCGCACCAGGTCGTCGAACACGGCCCGCGCCTCGGGCTTGGACAGATCGAGGGTGATGCCCCGCTTGCCCACCGTCATGTTGAACAACAGCCCGGACGAGTCGTTGCCCGGGCGGTCGTCGAGGAACGGGCCGATGGTGCGCGCCACGTCCACATGGTGGGCCGACTCGATACGGATCACCTCGGCGCCGAAGTCGGCCATGGCCCGTCCGACGGCGGGGCCGGCCATCGCCCACGTGAGGTCGAGGACGCGCACCCCTTCCAAGGGGGGCCGGCGCTCGCCGCCGGTACCGCCCGCACGCCCGGGCGCCGGGCGGGGCGGCGTCGCCAGCACCTCGTCGGTGTGCTCCCCCACCCGCGGCGCCCGCCCCAGGCGCAGCGGCGAGAAGCGGTTCGAGCGCACGAACGATCCCGGGGCCGTCACGGGCCGGTCGCTGAGCGCCGGGTCATCGACGTGATCCCAGTAGTCGCGCGCCTGGAACTGCGCGCTCTCGACCACGTCGGCGGGTGTCGCCACCGGGGCGAGCAGCAGGATGCGCGACCGCGCCGCCTCCAGCAGTTCGGCCTTGGTCTTGCTGAGGCAGAACTGCTCGACCACGCCCTTGACCCGCTCGTACTCCTCCAGCGGCTCGCGTCCGTCGTAGAGCATGTTCGTGTAGTCGAGCCAGTCCTTGTCCCGGGTGGCGGCGTCGCAGTAGCCCTCCTCGTGGATCCACGCCATCAACCGGCGCGTGAACGGCCCGATGGAGGCGCCGAACAGGAACGCCACCGACACGAACCCGTCCTTGCACGGCCACAGCAACTTCACGTCGAGCCCGCCGGCCTTCACCCCGCCCGCCATGCGCCGCGCCGCCTGGCCCCGCAGCGGCACGGCCAGCACGTAGCTCTGGGTGGCCTGCAGCACCGAGCGCTGGGCGGACACGTCGACATGCTGGCCCTGCCCGCTCCGGACTCGCTCGGCCAAGGCGATGAGGGCACCGGCGGCGGCGTCGGACGCGGCGTGGAGGAACGCCTGGGGGACGGCGGTGAGCACCGGGGCCCGGTCGTCGTCACCGGTCATGGCCAGCTGGCAGCCGGCGGCCATCACCGTGAGATCGGTGGCCGGCCAGTCGTGCTTGGGCCCGTCGCCGCCGAAGGCGCTGATCGACACCGTCACCAGCTGCGGGTGGGCGGCGCCCAGTGCGGCCAGGTCGACCGGCGCCGCACCCGACTCGATGACCACGTCGGCGTCGCCGGCCAGGCGGGTGAGGTCGGCGTGCCCGGCGGCGGTGGTGAGGTCGAGCACGACGCTGCGCTTGCCCCGGTTCCAGCCCCAGAACGTCAGGGACCGCTCGGGATCCGGGTCTCCGTTGGCGAAGGGGAGGCGGCGCCGGGCCGAAGATCCGCCGGGGGGCTCGACCAGGATGACCTCGGCCCCCAGGCCGGCGAGCATGGCCCCGGCCAGTTGCCCACGCTCGTCGGTGAGATCGAGGACACGGTAAGGCGTGAGCATCGGACCTTCCCCCCAGGACGACCAGAAACGCCGCAGGTTAGCCGGGGCGCGAAACCGGCAGGAGACCTCACACCTTCGCCGTCACACCGGCGTTCATGGCCGAGCCGATCGATCCGATCGAGCCGATCCCTGGCCGGGATCCTGACGCTCAGGAGGCGGCCCGGGCCGTTTCTGGCAGAAGATCTTTTTTCACCGGACCTGGTCAGGCGCCGGCGGCTTCTGCCAGAACGAGGCGGAACCGCAGGCCGGCGACCACCACCGGCTCGGGGGCGGCGCGGTCGGGGTCGACGACGCGGAGGTCGACGCCGCCCAGACCCTCGCCCCGCCCGTCGGCGTCGGGCACGAAGCGCAGGGTGGCGTTGTCGAGCGCGAGCGCGACGTGGCCCTCGGCGTCCTTCGTGACGGGCGTGTCGAGGATGGCGCTCCAGCGGCGGGCCAGGCCGTCGGGGTCGGGGCCCTGGAGCTCGGCGGCCACGATGGCGTCCACCACGTCGGTGCGCTTGGCGTCCTGCCATGACGGGCCCGCGGGCATCCACGGGCCGTCGAGGTCGTCGCCGCCCTGCTGCACGTCGATCTCCAGGAAGCTGCCCCCCGTGTCCTTCGGGTGGAGCTGCAACAACGAGTAGCCGTGCTGGGGGATCTCCTGCTCGACCACCTTGCGGATGCCGAGCGCGTCCGCCCGGCGCTTCACCGGGCCGTGGTCGAAGCACTGCAGGATCACCATGTAGCCGCCGTCGCCGCCCCGGCGCTCGAGGTAGCGGCCCGCGGTCGTGTCGCGCTGCACCGGCGACACGACCTCCAGGAACTGCTGCCCGATCGGCAGGACGGCGTTCTGCAGGCCGAAGGTGGCGACGTCCGGGTCGCGGTAGGCGACCTCCAGTCCGAAGGTCGAGCGCAGGTCGTCGACCACGGCGATGTCGCGGGCGACCACGGCGATCTGGCGCAAGCGCAGTTGCATGGCTCTCCCTTTCTCAGCGGCCTTCGAAGCGGGGCGCCCGCTTCTCGGCCTTGGCGGCGAACGCCTCCCGGGTGTCGTGGGTGGTGAACATCCGCAGGTGCCGTTCGGTCTCGAGGGCCACGAAGTCGGCCAGGTCGACGCGTTCGGCGGCCACGAAGTTGGCCTTGAGCGCCCGCACGGCGATGGGGGCGGCGGCGGCCAGGCGCCGGGCCAGCGCGTCGACCTCGTCGGCCAGCCGCTCGTCGTCGACCGCCCGGTTCACCAGGCCGATGCGCAGGGCCTCGTCGGCCCCGAACTTGTCGGGCAGGAAGTACAGCTCGCGCGCCTTGGCCGCGCCGACGAGGCGGCTCAGCGTCCACGGGCCGCCCATGTCGCCGGCCACGCCCACGTCGAGGAAGGCGGTGTTGAACCGGGCCGAGCGGGCGGCCAGGCGGAAGTCGCAGGCGCACGCCCACCCGAAGCCGGCCCCGGCGCAGGCGCCGTTGATGGCCGCGATCGTCACCGCGGGCATCTCGTGCAGCAGCACGGGCACCTCGAAGTCGCGCCGGTCGAGGGCCACGTCGGGCTCGCCGTCGGGACCGGCCGCCACCCGCTGGATGTCGGCGCCGGGGCAGAAGCTGCGGCCCTCACCGGTGAGCACCAGCACCCGCACGGACCGGTCGGCGGCCACCCGGTCGAGCAGGTCCCGGGTCTCGCGCACCATGAGGTTGCTCATGGCGTTCATGCGCTCGGGACGTGAGAGCGTGAGCGTGGCGATGCCGGCGGCGGCGGTGTAGCGGATCGTCGAGAAGTCGGTCTGGGTAGACGGATCGATGGCGGTCATGGGCGGAAGCCTCCGAGCGGAGCGAACCGGGGCGGGCGCCGCTCCACGAACGACTGCACGCCTTCGGTGGCGTCGGGATGCAGCAGCGACGCCTGCATGCGGGCGTGGTCCTGGGCGAGGGCGGCGTCGGCGGGCAGCGACAGGCCGGCGTACACCTGGGCCTTCATCGTGGCCACCGAACGGGGCGAGACCGTGGCCGCCAGGCGCTCGACGTAGGCGAGGGCCTCGGCCAGCAGGTCGTCGGCGGGTACGAGGCGGTCGACCAGCCCGAGGCGCAGGGCCTCGTCGGCCTCGACCCGCCGGGAGCTCCACAGCAGGTCGAGGGCGGCGCTGGTGCCCACCAGGCGAGGCAGGAACCAGCCCGTGCCGTGCTCGGCGATCAGGCCCCGCTGGGCGAAGGCGGTGACGAAGGCAGCCTCCGGGGCGGCGAAGCGCAGGTCGCACATCATGGCCAGCACGACCCCGCCCCCGGCGCACACGCCGTTGACGGCCGCGATCACCGGCTTGGGCACGGTGAGGAGGTGGGAGAACAGCGCCGGGAGCTCGCCCTCGCGCCGGGGCCCGGCGGACGGGCCGCTCCCGCCGGCCGAGCGGGCCAGGTCGCCGGCGTCCAAGCCTGCACTGAAGGCCCGCCCGGTACCGGTGAGAACGAGGCCGGCCACGGCGTTGTCGGCGGCCGCGGCGTCGACGGCGCGCCGGATCTCGTCGATCATGGCGAACGTGAAGGCGTTGAGCGCTCGGGGCGGTCGAGGCGGATCACGGCCGCCGCTCCCTCGACGCTCGCGACGATCGGTGACGAGGTCCGCTCGAGCACGGCGGCGATCCTGGCACCCGGCGCGCCCGCCCACCCAATCTCGGGCGATCCACGAGAATTCGGGCCATGGCGTCCTATGTCGTGAACGAAGCCGGCGTGGCCCAGGCGCGGGAGCTCATCGACCGCCGCCGGTACGTGCTCACCAGCCGGTGGGCCGACGTGCAGCCGAGCGTCGACGACGAGAACACCTACCTGCAGTCACACTCCTGGGACGAGTACGGGGCCTGGCACCTCGCCCTCACCGAAGGGGCCAAGGACGACACCAAGGCGCGGTACGCGTTCGTGTACGGCGACTTCCGGCGCGTGCACCGCATGGGCCTGATCGCCTGCCACTACCGGGCAGCCGAGTGGCGCCACAAGGAGATCGAGCTGGCCGCCCACGACCTCCTCCAACACCTCGACGCCACCGCGCCCAAGCGCACTCGCGGGTCCGGCGGCCGCCGCCGCTGACGCGTTGGGTCACTTTTCGCGCGTATGCGACG
>JBIOZN010000106.1:0-6466 GCA_044871175.1 Acidimicrobiales bacterium
TCGGCGCCGGCCGCGCCCGGGCCCGCGCCCGGACCGGCGCCGTCGGCCGGGCCCGCGCCTGCGGCTCCGGCCTCGGGGTCGTCGCGCAGGACGCCCAGGGTGCGGCGCAGCTCGATGAGCGTCGCCCGAGCGGCGTCGCCGATCGTGTGGAAGGCGGCGCCGGCCCGTTCGGGGTCGATCGGGGCCAGGGCCTCGCCCGCCTCGGCGTGGAGGGCGATGACGCTCACCTGGTGGGCGGCGACGTCGTGCAGCTCACGGGCCAGGCGCAGGCGCTCGGCCGCCGCCGCCCGCCGGGCCTGTTCCTCCCGTTCACGCTCGAGGGCGGCGGCGCGCGCCTCCAGCTCGGCCGTGTAGGCCCGGTGGGTCCTGACGTTGGTGCCGATCAGCCAGGCGCTACTGACGGCGAAGGTGGCGAGGATCCAGTCGGCGGAATCGGCGTGGGTGTCGGCCGCCAGAGTCGCCAGGACGACGGCCACGGTGGCGGCGCCCGCCCACAGCGCCGTGCGCAACGAGGTGGCGGCGGCCACCGTGTAGACGGCGACCAGGGGGGCGTAGGGCAGCGCCGGGTCGGGGAACGGGGCGATGGCGTACACCGCGGCCAAGAGGCCCGAGACGAGCCAGACGGGGATGGGATGGCGCCGGCGGGGCACGATGACCACGCTCTCCAGCGCCAGGAGGAACACGGCCGGCCAGCGCTGCGACTGGTTGGCCGGCCCGAACCCGAGCCGCACCTCGGTGGCGGCCACCCCGAACAGGGCCAGCGCCAGCAGCCCGTCCTGCACCAGCGGGGGCACCGTGCGAGCCCAGCGCACGATCCCCGACCACCACTGCACCCTGCGCACGGTACCGAGCGGCCCGCCGGGGCGGATCCCCCGCGAGGAGGAGCCGGCGGTCCTCCCTGGGGTGGAGGCCAATCAGGCGCCTCCGACCAGCCGCTCGAGCTGGCCGGCGTTGTCGATGGCATGGCCGCCCACGTCGTTGTTGAAGAAGGCGAAGGCGGCCGACTGGGCCCGCAGGTGGGCGGCCCAGGGCCGGAGGTCGTCGTCGGTGTAGTTGTAGCGGTAGCCGGCGGCCAGCCCGTGGAAGCGGACGTAGGCGCAGCCGCCGGTCACCACGACGTCGGCCGGGAGCTGGGGGCCGCTCACGTTCACGTTGAGGGCGCCGTGGCGGTCGAGCAGGGCGTAGGTGGCGTCGCCCTGCCAGCTCGGGTGGCGGAACTCGACGGCGTGGCGGACGCGCCCGGGCAGGGCGCCGAGGAAGCGGTCGAGGCGTTCGAGGTCGGCGCGCATGGTGGGCGGCAGCTGCCACAAGACGACCGCGAGGGTGTCGCCCAGGGGTGCCAGGCGCTCGAAGAAGCGCTCGATGCCGGTGGTGGTGTCGAGCAGCCGCTTCATGTGGGTGAGGTAACGGCTGCCCTTGACGACGAAGGTGAAATCGTCGGGCACCTTGGCCCGCCAGCCCTGCACCATCGTCAGGGGGGGCAGGCGGTAGAAGGTGGCGTTGACCTCCACGGTGGCGAAGCGCTGGGCGTAGTAGCCGAGCCATTCCCCCGGCTTGAGGCCCGGCGGGTAGAAGCGGCCGGCCCAGTCCTTGTACACCCAGCCGCTCGTGCCGATGCGCACGCCGACCCTCACGCCCTCCTGGCTACCCCACCCAGCCCACACGTCGCGCCTCCCTGACGTCTCGGCGCGATTTCCGCCATATCTGGCGGGGTCGGCGCCGAGAGCCCGGGCGGGGCGAGGCGCCCCTCGGGCGGTTCCTAGGCTGCCGCCGTGACCGACCTCCCCCCTGAGGGTCTACCCGTCCCGACACCGCCGGCGTCCGTGCTCGTGCCCCTCGACGGCTCGCCCTACGCCGACCGGGCCGTGCCCGTCGGGCGGGCGCTGGCGGCCGCGCTCGGGGGCGAGCTGCGACTGCTGGCCGTGGCCCACGGCGAGGAGGCCATCAGCCTGGGCGAGCACCTCGTCGCCGTCGCCGGCCAGGGGCGGCCCGAGGCGTCGGCGCAGGTCCGCGAGGGCTCACCGGCGGCCGAGATCGCCGCGGCCGCCGCCGAGGGCCCCAGCGTCGTGTGCCTGGCCAGTCACGGCCGCGGCCGCCTGGCCTCGGCCCTGCTCGGCTCGGTCGCCACCGAGGTCGTCGCCCGCTCCGAGCAGCCGGTCGTGGTGGTCGGCCCGGAGGTCGCCGAGGTCCCGATCGGGGCGCCGGGCCGCATCCTCGCCGGCGTCGACGGCAGCCCCGGGTCCGAGCAGGTGCTGGCGGTGGCGGTGGCGTGGGCCGCCGCCCTCGGCCTCCCCCTCACCGTCACCACGGTGGCCGAGCCCGTCCCGGCGGTGAGCGACGACCCGAACCGCTTCTCCCGCCGGTTCGGGCCTGACACCGACGCCGGGGTCTACGTCACCGCCCTGGCCGAGCGCCTGGCCGGCGAGGTCCCGGTCGATGCCGTCGCCCTCTACGACCCCATCTCGGTGAGCGACGGCCTGGTCGACCACCTCCGGGCCCGTCCGGCGACGCTGGTGGCCGTCACCACCCACGCCCGCACGGGCGTCAGCCGGGCCGTGCTGGGCAGTACCGCGGGCAAGATCGTCAGCTCGTGCCCGGCGCCGGTGCTGCTGGTGCGCTGGCGCGAGGGGTGAGCCGCCGGATTGCGGGGGGCCCGCGAGGATGGAAGAGTCCCGGTCGCGAGAGCGCCCCGTCGCGGCGCCGAGGAGGATCTCATGAAGCAGCTCAGCGGGCTCGACGCTTCCTTCCTCTACATGGAGACCGCCGTCCAGTTCGGCCACGTCTCCAGCCTGTCGATCTACGAACCGCCCGCCGACGAGCCCGACTACGACCCCTTCGACGCCTGGAAGCACCAGCTCGAGGGGCGTCTCCACCAGCTCGAGCCGCTGCGCCGCAAGCTGCGGGACGTGCCCATGCGCCTCGACCACCCGTTCTGGGTGGACGACCACGAGTTCGACATCGAGTTCCACGTGCGCCACGCCGCCATCCCGCCTCCGGGCGACGACCACCAGCTGGCCGAACTGGTGTCCCGCATCATCGGCCGGCCCCTCGACCGGACCCGGCCGCTCTGGGAGTCCTACGTGATCCAGGGCCTGCCCGAGAAGCGCTTCGGGGTGCTCACCAAGCTCCATCACGCCACCATCGACGGCGCCTCGGGCACGGAGCTCCTGACGCTGATGCTCGACCAGGACGCCGACGGCGGCGACCAATCCCAGGCGCAGCCCTGGACGCCCGAGCGCCCGCCCACCGACGCCGAGGTCCTGGCCCGGGCGAGCCTGAGCCTGGCCCGCAAGCCCGGTCGGGCCCTGGTGCTCACCTCCCGCACCGTCCGCCAGCTCGGCCGGTCCACCCGCAACCCCGCCCTGGTGGCCGCCGCCAACCAGCTGCGCAACGGCCTGCGGGGCCGCCTGGGCACGGCCATGAACGCCGGTCGGCCGCGCTCACCGGAAGGCCAGAGCCAGGGCCCGCTCCCGCCCTTGCAGGCGCCGCCCACGCCGTTCAACGCCGCCATCACGCCCCACCGCCGCTTCGCCTTCCGCTCGACCGCCCTCGACAGCGTGAAGCAGATCAAGGGCGCCCTCGACGCCACCGTGAACGACGTGGTGATGGCCGTGGTCGCCGGTGGCCTGCGCACCTGGCTCGAGCGCCACGATGCCCTCACCGACAGCCCCCTGGTGGCCATGGTGCCGGTGTCCATCCGCACCGGTGAGGAAACCGAGAAGTGGACCAACCGGGTGTCGAGCATCTTCGCCCCGCTACCCACCAACGAGCCCGACCCGGTGCGCCGGGTCGAACTGGTGCACGAGTCCATGGCCCAGGCCAAGCAGCTGTTCGACGCCATCCCCGCAGCCATGCTCACCGACTTCAGCCAGTTCCCCTCGCCCGCCGTCTTCGCCCAGGCCATGCGCGTGGCCACCCGCGCCATGGCCCGGTTCAGCGCGCCGGTGAACCTCGTCATCTCCAACGTCCCCGGCCCCCGCCAACCGCTGTACGCGGCGCGGGCCAAGCTGCTGCACTACTACCCGGTGTCCACCATCGTCGACGGGCAGGGCCTGAACGTCACCGTGCAGAGCTACCTCGACGTGCTCGACTTCGGCCTGGTGTCGGCCCGCGAGCTCGTGCCCGACCTGTGGGACATGCTCGATTTCATCATCGACGACATGGTCGCTCTCGGAAAGGCGACGGGCGTGGAGGTGGCGTCGGTCGATTAGCCGTCTCTCGCCACGGCGTGCTCACCGCCAGGCGAACACCGGTTGCTCGTAGTCGGCCACCCGTTCGAGCACGCCCTCGATGGCGACCCGGCGGAACTGCAACAGCACCGCGCCGGTGGGGGCGTGGATGAGGTCGCCGCCCACCGCCATCTGCACCACGGGTCGGTCGGACTCGGGGATGCGGACGAAGCGGGGCGAGTCGGGCCGGCACAGCTCCCGGAAGGCGATGCGGTGCACCGACAGCACCTCGGCGGGATTGGGGTGCAGCTCGGGGTCTTCGCCGCCCCAGAACACGAACGGCGTGATCACATAGCCGGAACGGGTGCGGTAGTCGTCCAGCAGGCCGAGCAGGTCGGCCGGGTCGAGCCCGAGGCCGAGCTCCTCCACCGCTTCCCGGCGCACGGCGGCGAGCGCGTCCTCGTCTTGGTCGACCCGGCCTCCGGGCAGGGCCCACTGCCCACGGTGGGCGCGCAGGGCGGCGGCCCTGCGAGTGAGCAGCACGGCCGGCCCGCCCGCCGTGCCGGCCACGCTGCCGCTGAGCTCCTCGGGTCGGTCGGTGGGGATGTCGGCCAGGCGCACCCGACCGACGTCGCTGGCGCCGGCGGCCTCGGGGTCGGCCCCGTGGCGCTGGGCGTCGCTGCCCACCACCACCACGGCCACGGCGGCGTGGCGGTGCTGGTCGAGCGGGAAGGCGAGGCGGTCGTGGGCGGCCAGGTTGGCGGCCAGGCGGGCGCGCAGCCGGTCGTCGTAGGTGAACTCGTCGGGGGAGGCGGCGCGCATCCGGGGCACGGTAGGCCGGTGGCGCGGTGGGCGGCCATCCCGGTCCGTCTCGGCGCGCCACGAACATCCGGCGCGCCAAGCGAGTCGACACGAGCAAGACCTGCTCCTGGCGCGCCGAGACTTCTGGAGGGGGCGGGCGCCGGGGCGGGGCGGCGCCGGGCGGGGGCGATTCAGGGGCGGCGGGCGAGGACCTCGGCGTGCACGACCGCGAACCAGCCGTCGTCATCGGCCGCCCACCGGCGCCAGCCGGCGGCCAGCTCGGCCAGCTCGCCGGTCGTGGCCAGACCGAGCCCCCGCGCCTGGTCGGCGAGGGTCGAGGCGGTCACCCGTTGGGCCCAGGTCTCGCCCCACCACGCCCGGTCCTCGGGCTGGGTGAAGCCCCACGCACTGGCCGAGCACTGGATGTCGACCAGCCCGGCGGCCCGGGCCCACGCGCGCAGCCGCCGGCCGGCGTCGGGCTCACCGCCATTGGCCCGGGCCACTGCCTGGTACAGGGTGAGCCAGCGGTCGAGCCGCTCGTCGGGCGGGTACCAGGCCATGGCCGCGTAGTCGGCGTCCCGGGCGGCCACCACGCCTTCGGGCCGGCACACCCGCCCCATCTCGGCCAGGGCGGACACCGGGTCGGCCAGATGCTGCAGCACCTGATGGGCATAGACGACGTCGAAGCTGGCGTCGCGGTGGGGGAGCCGCGTGGCGTCGGCCACGGCGTAGGCCACCGCTGCACCCTCCGGGCGTTCGGCCCGGGCGGCCTCCACCGCCGCCACGGCCGCGTCGACGCCCACCACCGCGCCGCCCGGTGACACCAGCCGGGCGAGGTCGGCCGTGATCGTCCCCGGCCCGCAGCCGACGTCGAGCAGGGTGAGGCCGGGGCGCAGGTGGGGCAGCAGGTAGGCGGCCGAGTTGGCCGCCGTGCGCCAGCGGTGCGACCGCAGCACGGCGTCGGCGTGCCCGTGGATGTACGTGCCCCGCTCGGCCACCGGGCGAGGTTAGGAGGCGGCGGCAAGCGAGCAGGTCGAAGGGCACCGGCCGTGACCTGGCCAGCAAGCTGGCCGCCAAGACCGACCGCGGCTGGTCGCCAGGAATCGCGAGGGGCTGATCGAGGCGCTCGAACCCAGTCTCGGCGCGATTTCCGCCACATGTGGCGGCATTCGTGCCGAGACTTCTACGTGGCGGCGGTGGCGGGGCGGCCCCGCGCAGGCGCCCGCCGGCTCAGCGGGTGCTGACGGCGACGGCGTCGCGGAAGCGGTCGACCATGGACACCATCGGTCCGACCAGAAGGTTGCCCAGCGCACCCGAGGGCGCCAGCTTGTGAGGGTGCGTGGGCGCGATGCGCTCGGCCATCTTCAGCCCGCTGGTGATGCGTTGGCGGCGCTTCTCGTCGAGCCGCTCGAGCAGCGGGAACACTTCGCGCTCCTCGGCGGCGGCGTGGGCCTCCACCGCCTGGCGGAGCCGGCGGAAGGGCGCCTCGAAGTCCG
>JBIOZN010000107.1:0-2102 GCA_044871175.1 Acidimicrobiales bacterium
GCGCCCACGAGCAGGGCGTAGCGGACGTCGCCGAAGGCCGTGTCGGGATCGTCGGTCTTCACCACGCCGGCCAGCAGCGGGAAGGCACAGTCGTCCAGCTCCATCACGACGCCGTCGAGGGCCTTCATCGCCTCGGGGATCTCGAGCAGTTGAAGGATGACGGGCTGGTCGGGACCCAGCATCTGGCCGGACGCGATGCGGAACAGCAGGCTGTAGCCGATCTGGCCGGCGGCGCCGGTGACGGCAACGCGGACCGGAGCACGGTCGGAGGCAGGCATGGCGGGGAGGTTACGCGCCGCCCGTCAGGTCTGCGCCAGGGCGGGCTCGGCGTCCTTGATACCGGGCGGATAGGAGCCCTTGGCCTTGCGCCACGCCTCGGCGGTGGCCCGGTCGGACAGGAGGCGGGCCACGCCGACGGCGATGCCGGAGATGGCGGCGAACACCACGGCGTCACGCCAGGTGGTGTCGTCGTCGGCCGGGTTGTCGGGCGTGCCGCCGGCCCGGCGGGTCCACGTGGCCTTGAGCGCCCGGCGCACGAGCATGGCGATGCCGACGCCGACCGCGGTGGCCACGAGCTTCCACAGGCGCTCTTCGTTCACGTCCCCATCGTGCCCCACCGGCGGCCGCCCGACGAACGTTCGACGCACGAGCGCCGATCAGCGCCACACGGCGTCCGGAGGCGGCGCGCCGGGAGCCCCGGTGCCGCAAGGCGTCCCGAAGCGGCCCGGCGGGCGCCCGAGGGGAGGGTCAGCCGAGCTCGACGCGACCCAACGTGCGGTGGGGATCGACGAGGTCGTGGATGCGCCCGGCCAGCGCCCGCCGAGCCGGGGGTGTGAACCGCAGGTAGGCGTCCCGGTTGAGCGGCCCGAGGCCGTGCTCGGCCGAGTACGTGCCTCCGTGGCCCACTACTACCAGGTCGAACAGGGCCTCCTTCAGCGCCTCGGCCCGCGCCGGCTCCGGCTCCCCCAGCCCTCGGGGCCACACCTGGTTCAGGTGCAACCCTCCGTCGCCGTAGTGGCCGAAGTCGGCCAGGATCACCTCGGGCTCCCGTGACGCCACCAGCGCCCGAGCGTCGGCCCGCAGCGCCGGCAGGCGGCTCCGGCGCACGGCCACGTCCATGCCCGTCACCACGCCCTCGTGGGCCAGGGCGGGGGTGATGGCGTGGCGCACGGCCCACAGCGGCGCCGCCGGCCCGACGACGGCGTCCACCAGCTCCCCGCGCTCGTCCGCCGCCCCCAGCAGCACCGCCAGCCGCTCTTCCATGCCGGCGTCGGTGGCGCTCGACGCCAGCTCGACCAGCACCACCACGCCATCGGGCGGCGGCTCCGCCGTGAGGGGCCAGCGCAGCCCCGGCGTGTGGCGGCGAGCCAGTTCGACGGCCGGGGCCGACATGGCCTCGAACGCCGTCAACCACTCCCCCGCCCCCGCCTCGAGCGCCGCCAGCAGGGCGAGGGCGCCCTGGTCGCCGGCCGGCACGACGAGGGCGGCGGCCACGTCGACGGGGCGGTGCTCGACGGCGAACACCGCGGCGGTCACCACCCCGAGCGCACCTCCCGTGCCGGGCACCAGCGAGGCCAGGCGCAACCCGGTGTTCTCCTTGCGCAACCCGCCGAGGTCGCTCACCACCGTTCCGTCGCCCAGCACGACCTCGACGCCCAGCAGGCGCCGGCGCACGTCGCCGTACCGCAGCAGCCGGGCGCCGCCGGTGTTGGTGGCCACCATGCCGCCCACCGACGGGTCCGAGCCCACGTCGATGGGCAGCGTGAGCCCGTGCTCGGCCAGGGCCGCCTCGATCTCGGCCAGCGTCCACCCCGCGCCCACCGTCAGTGTGCGATCCAATCGATCCAGCGAGAACGGCTCCCGCACCAGCTCCAGGCTGATGACGCCCATCGTCCCGCTGGCGTCGGGCACGCTGGCCCGCACCAGCCCGGTGCCGGCACCGCGAGGGACCAGGCGCACCCGCGCCCGATCGGCCCAGGCCACCACCGCGGCCACCTCGGCGGTCGTGCGGGGACGCACGACAAAGGCCGCCCGGCCGGGCGCGTAGCGCCAGTCGGCCTCGTAGGCGGCCAGGTCGTCGCCCGGCCCCAGCACCTGCTCGG
>JBIOZN010000108.1:0-3394 GCA_044871175.1 Acidimicrobiales bacterium
TTTCCGCCATATGTGGCGGGATTCGCGCCGAGACTTCGACGAAGCGGGCCGGGGCACGACGACGGCGGCCATACTGCCCGCCGTGCGCCTCGAACCCGACCTGCGAGCGCGCCTGGTCGACATCGTCATGCACGGCGGCTACCTCCGGCTCGACGAGCCGATCCAGTTGCGCTCGGGGGAGTGGAGCCGCGACTTCATCGACGCCAAGCGCGCCCTGGCCCACGGTGCCGACCTCGAGCTGGCCTGCCGGGCGCTGCTGGCCGCGCTCGATCACGCGGGCATCGAGTTCGACGCCGTCGGCGGCCTCACCATGGGCGCCGACCAGTTCGCTCACGGAACGGCGATCGTGGGCGGGAAGGACTGGTTCGTGGTGCGCAAGGCGGCGAAGGGGCGGGGCACCAACCAGCGGGTCGAAGGCGCCCGCCTCTCTTCGGGTCGGCGGGTCGTCCTGGTCGAGGACGTGGTCACCACGGGCGGTTCGATCCAGCAGGCGTTCGCCGCCGTCGAGGAGACGGGCGCCGAGGTGGTCGCCGCCGTTGCCCTGGTGGACCGCGGGCGCGTGGCCGGACGGTTCTTCGCCGACCGCGGCGTGCCCTACCTCCCACTCCTTACCTACCACGATCTCGGGATCGAGCCGGTCGGCAGTTGTTAGGGTCCGACCTCTGGCCGCGGGGGTGGCGGCCGCTGACTGGAGGTCGACGATGGCCCCTACCGTCTTGATCGCCGGCGCGAGTGGTCTCGTGGGCGCGGCCGCCGTCGACAAGTTCCTCGACGACGGCTGGGACGTCATCGCCGTCTCGCGGCGTCGCCCGGAGGTCTTCTCCGACCGGCAGTTCCGCCACGTCCCGATCGATCTGCGGGACGCCGAGGCGACGGCGGCGGCGGTCGCCGACCTCGGGGTGGTGACGCACGTCGTCTACGCGGCGGTGTTCGAGCTGCCCGGTCTGGTGCCGGGCTGGACCGAGCGGGAGCAGATGGAGACCAACCGCGACATGCTCCGCAACCTGATGGAGCCGCTCGCCCAGGCCGGCTCGCTCGAGCACGTGAGCCTGTTGCAGGGCACCAAGGCGTACGGCATCCACCTGCACCCCATGCCGATCCCGGCCCGCGAGAAGTACCCGCGCGACCAGCACGAGAACTTCTACTGGCTGCAAGAGGACTACATCCGGGAGAAGTCGGCGGCCGGCGGCTGGGCGTTCTCGATCTGGCGTCCGCAGCTGATCGTCGGACCCAATTACGGCGTCGTGATGAATCTGCCGCCGATAATCGGGGCATACGCGGCGATCCGCAAGGCGGAGGGCAAGCCGTTCAGCTTCCCCGGCGGGATTTCCTACGTGTGGGAGGCGGTCGACACCCGCCTGGTCGCCGACGCGTTGGCTTGGGGCGCGACGGCACCGGCCGCCGTGGGTGAGACGTTCAACCTCACCAACGGCGAGGTCTTCAACTGGCGCCAGATCTGGCCCGGCATGGCCGACGTGCTGGGCGTCGAGGTCGGACCCGACGAGCCCCAGCGCCTGGCCGAGCTGCTGCCCGCCAAGGCCGATGTCTGGGACAAGGTCGGCCGCGAGCATGGCCTGCGTCCGGTGCCGATGTCCGAGCTGGTGGGCGAGTCCCACCACTACGCCGACTTCTGCTTCGCCTACGGTGCCACCGAGCCACCTCCGCCGGCGTTCGTGAGCACGGTGAAGATCAAGCAGGCGGGGTTCACCGAGACGTGGGACACCGAGGAGTCGTTCCGGTACTGGCTCCAGGTGCTGATCGACCGCAAGATCCTGCCCGCGCCCTGAGTCGAGGTCGTCCCGGCGCGTCACGCCGCTGGTGCGGCCGGCTCTGTGACGAGTTGGGGTCGCAGGACGCGCCCAAGTCGTCACAGACGGCCTGGCGTGGTGGGCGAGGGGGGACTTGAACCCCCACATCCTTTCGGACACAGGAACCTGAATCCTGCGCGTCTGCCAATTCCGCCACTCGCCCGGGCGACCGGGAGACGATAGCAACCGGCTGCCCCGGTCGCACCGGGGCCGGCCGGTACGCTGGACGGCCCCATGGGACTGCAAGGCTTCGAGCGCGGCCTGGAGCGTATGGTCGAGGGCGTGTTCGCACGCGCCTTTCGCACCAGCTTGCGCCCCATCGAGCTCGGCCGGCGTCTCGTGCGGGAGATGGACGACCACCGGTCGGTCGACGTGAAGGGGCGGGTGGTCGTCCCCAACGAGTTCAGCTTCGCCCTGTCGCGCGACGACAAGGCCAACTTCGCCGAGATCGAAGAAGCGCTCGTGCGCGAGCTGGCCGACGCCGCCCGCGAGTACGCCCGGGACGAGCGCTACGCCTTCATGGGGCCGGTCCAGGTGCGGCTCATCGTCGACCCGAGCATGCGTCCCGGCCGCTTCGGGCTCACCAGCCGGATGCACGAAGGCCAAGGCGGGGCCGGCGCCGGCAGCATCGTCATGCCCTCGGGGGCCCGGCACCGCCTGGGGGGCCGCACGCTCACGATCGGCCGCCTGCCCGAGTGCGACGTCACCCTGTCCGATCCCAACGTCAGCCGCCGCCACGCCGAGATCCGCCCGGCCGGCAACGGCTTTGCCGTCACCGACCTCAACTCCACCAACGGCACCAAGGTGAACGGCGCCAGCGTCACCGACCACCGCCTCGCCGACGGTGACCAGATCACCATCGGCGGCACGGTGATGCGGTTCGAGGCGTCATGACCCTCGGGCGCTAGGGGCGCGCCGGCGCCCATCACGATGCCCGAAGACCTGCTCGGAATCCTCAAACTGTGCCTCCTCGCCCTGCTCTACCTGTTCTTCCTCCGCGTGCTGTGGGCGGTGTGGAACGAGATCCGGGGCCCGTCGGTGCGCGACGCCAAGCCGCCTCGCGCCGCCCGGGCGAGCGGCCGGGGGGGCCGCAAGGCCCGGCGGGAGGCACCGACGCGCCTGGTGGTGGCGTCGGGCAACGGCCACGCCCGGCAGGCCTACGAGGTCGACACCGAGCTCACCCTGGGCCGGGCCCCGGGCTGCCAGGTGCGCATGGCCGAGGACACCTTCGTCAGCCAGCACCACGCCCGGGTGTTCCTCGCCGACGGCCAGCTCCTCGTCGAGGATCTGGGCTCCACCAACGGCACCTACCTGAACGGCCAGCGCGTCACCGTCGCCGTTCCGCTGCGCCGCGGTGACAGCCTGCAGGTGGGTCGCACCGTCATGGAGGTCAACTAGGTGACCGGGCTGCGCTGGGGCGCCCGCACCGATGTGGGTCGCGCGCGCCCGGTCAACCAGGACAACGTCCTGGCGGCGCCGCCGCTGTTCGCGGTGGCCGACGGCATGGGCGGCCACGCCGCCGGCGACGTCGCCAGCCGGGTCGCCCTCGACGCCCTGGCCGGCGCCGTCCCACCACCGGTGGGCGG
>JBIOZN010000109.1:0-12028 GCA_044871175.1 Acidimicrobiales bacterium
GCGGCCGAGCGCACGATGTACGAGCGGGCCCGCATCAACCTGGTGTCGGAGATCGCGCCCGCGCTGCGGGTGTCCAACGAGGACGCCGAGCAGTACCTCGACGACGCCTTGGCCAAGGGCGTGCTGCGCGAGCCCGCCGCCCCGGTGAAGAAGAAGGCCTGAACCGGCTGCTCCTGCCCGCGTTCCCATAATCTGGGAACGGTGGAGCTGGTGCGGATGCCGCAGCTCGGAGAGACGGTCACCGAGGGCACGATCGTCCGCTGGAACGTGGCGCCCGGCGACGCGGTGGGCGTCGACGACGTGCTGTTCGAGGTGTCCACCGACAAGGTCGACACCGAGGTGCCCTCGGCCCACGCCGGCGTCGTGCGCGAGCTGCTGGTGCCCGAGGGGGGCACCGTCGCCATCGGCACGCCCCTTGCCGTGATCACCGCCAGCGCCGACGAGCCCTACGACTCGCCGGCGGCGCCGGCGGCCGTCCCGGCGCCCGCGGCTGTCCCCGCGCCCGCCCCGGCGCCCGCGACTGCGGTGCCCACGCCGCCGGCGAGGTCCACTTCTCTGCCTCCGGCAGGAATTCGCACCTCCGAGGTGCAGATCGCTGACATGAGGCCTGCGGCCGGCGCCCCTGCCCCGGCCCGCGGCGGGTCGGGCTTCCTCTCGCCGGTGGTGCGCCGGCTGCTCGACGAGCACGGGCTCGACCCCGCCGCCGTCGTCGGCTCGGGCGCGGGCGGACGCATCACCCGGGCCGACGTCCTGGCCGCCGCCGCCAACCGGGCCATGCCCGCGCCCGTCCCCACCCCGGTGGCGGCCGGCAACGGCCACGTGGCCCCGGCGCCGCCTGCCACCCCCGGCCCCGACGACGAGGTGGTCGAGTTCACCCGCGCCCGGCGCAACACCGCTGTCAACATGGTGCGCTCGCTGGCCACCAGCGCCCACACGCTCGTCGCCACCGAGGTCGACTACCACCGGGTCGATCCTGTGCGCCGGGCGGCCCGTCTCGCCTACCTGCCGTTCGTGGCTCGGGCCGTTGTGGACGCCATCGCCGAGTTCCCCCACGTGAACGCGTCCGTGGGCGACCAGCAGCTGATCGTGCACCGCCGGGTCCACCTGGGCGTCGCCGTCGACGTCGACCACCAGGCCCTCGTGGTGCCCGTCGTCAAGGACGCCCACGAGCAGCGCCTGCGGGCCCTGGCCGACGCGGTGGCCGACCTGGCCGCCCGGGCCCGGGCCAAGCGCCTCACCGCCGACGACCTCACGGGGGGCACCTTCACGATCACCAACGTGGGCAGCTACGGCACGCTCGTCACCACGCCGGTGATCAACCAGCCCGAGGTCGCCATCTTGTCCACCGACGGCGTGAAGGCGCGTCCGGTGGCCCTGCCCACCGCCACCGGGGAGTGGAGCGTCGCCGTGCACCCCATCGGCAACCTCTGCCTGTCGTTCGACCACCGGGCCTACGACGGCGCCTACGCCGCCGCCTTCCTGGCGCGGGTGCGCGACATCATCGAGACCCGGGACTGGACCCAGGAGGTCTGAACGTGACGGTGGCCGACGCCGAGCGGCAGACCCAGCCGAGCTATCGGGGGATCCCCGTTGAGGAGCTGATCGCCGACCTGCGCCTGGCCATGGTGTCGCGGGCGATCGACGACCGCGAGATCTCCATGCAGAAGCAGAGCCGGGTGTTCTTCCAGATCTCCGGTGCCGGCCACGAGGCCCTCGGCCTGGGTCTGGCCCGCTCGCTGCGCCCTGCCTCGGACTGGTTCTTCCCCTACTACCGCGACCTCGCCCTCGTGCTGGGCCTCGGCGTCACGCCCACCGACGTGTTGCTGCAGGCGGTCGGCTCGGCCGCCGACCCCAGCTCGGGCGGCCGCCAGATGCCCTCGCACTGGGGCAACCGGGCCCTGCACATCGTCACCCAGTCGAGCCCCACGGGCAGCCAGTGCATCCCCGCCGTGGGCTGCGCCGAGGCCGCCCGCTACATCGTGCGCCGCCCCGACCTGCCGGGATGCTCGGCCGAAGGCGATGAGCTCACCTACGTGAGCCTGGGCGAGGGGGCCACCAGCGAGGGTGAGTTCTGGGAGAGCCTCAACACCGCCTGCAACCTCCACCTGCCCGTGCTCTACCTCGTGGCCGACAACGGCTTCGCCATCAGCGTCCCCGCCCTCGACCAGGCGCCGGCGCCGGTGGCCGAGCTGGTGAGCGGCTTCCGGGGCCTGGAAGTGCACCATCTCGACGGCACCGACTACTTCGCCGTGCGGGAGCAGGCGCCGTCGATCATCGATCACATCCGCGCCGGCGTCGGGCCCGCCCTCATCCACGCCGACGTGGTGCGGCCCTACTCGCATTCGGCGGCTGACACCCAGGCCAAGTACCGGCTCCCGGCCGAGCTGGCCCGAGACGCCGAGCTCGACCCCATCGGGCGGATGGAGCGTGAGCTGGTGCAGGCGGGGGTCCTTACCGCCGACCAGGTGGCCGAGCTGCGGGCCGAGGCGCGCGAGATCGTGTCCGAGGCGGCCGCCGCCGCCCTGGCCGCCGCCCAACCCGACCCGGCCGATGCCACCCGCCACGTCGTCGCCCTGCCCGACCTGCCGTCGCCGCCGGGCACCTACGAGGGCGGCGACCCGGTGCCGCTGGGCGAGGCCATCAAGCGCACGCTGCACGAGCAGATGGCCCGCGACGAGCGCATCCGGGTGTTCGGCGAGGACGTGGCCGACGCCCGGGAGGCGGTGCTCGACGGCGTCGAGGGCAAAGGCGGCGTGTTCGGCACCACCCACGGGTTGCAGCGGGCCTTCGGCCAGGCGCGCTGTTACAACACGCCCTTGTCCGAGGCCAACATCGTCGGCCGCGCCGTCGGGCAGGCCATCCGGGGCCTGCGGCCGGCGCCGGAGATCCAGTTCTTCGACTACATCTGGCCGGCCATGACCCAGATCAAGAGCGAGGCGGCCACCATTCGCTGGCGCTCCAACGGGTCGTTCAGCTGTCCCACGGTGATCCGGGTTCCGATCGGCGGCTACCTCACGGGCGGGGCGATCTGGCACAGCCAGTGCGGGGAGTCGATCTTCGCCCACGTGCCCGGCCTGCTGATCGCCTTCCCGTCGCGCGCCCGGGATGCGGCCGGGCTGCTGCGGGCCGCCTTCGCCGGTGAGGACCCGGTGCTGTTCCTGGAGCACAAGCACCTGCTGCGCCAGCCCTACACCGTCGACCCGTTCCCGCCCGCCGACTACGTGATCCCGTTCGGCGTCGGCGACGTGCGCCGGCCGGGCGACGACCTCACCATCGTGAGTTGGGGAGCCACGGTGGAGAAGTCGTTGCAGGCGGCGGCCCGCCTGGCCGAGCACGACGGGATCGAGGCCGAGGTGGTCGACCTCCGCACGATCAGCCCGTGGGACCACGACCTGCTCTGCGAGTCGGTCGCCCGCACCCACCGGCTGCTCGTCGTGCACGAGGACGTGCTCACCGCCGGCTTCGGGGGCGAGGTGGCGGCGTGGGCGGGCGAGCACTGCTTCACCGACCTCGACGCCCCGGTGCGCCGGGTGGCCGCCCTCGACACCCACGTGGCCTACGCCCCCGTGCTGGAGGACGCCATCCTGCCCCAGGTCGACGGCATCGCCGCCGCCGCCCGGGAGCTGGCCGCCTTCTAGTCGTCCCGCTTGCGTGACGGTTGTCGTGACCCCTCCACGACAAGCGTCACACGAGCGAGGTCAGCGGCCGGCGGTGGCCCGCAGCTCGGCCCGGTCGAAGCTGCTCGGGGGCTCCTTCACCACCCGGTAGGGCAGTCGGCCGCCGTAGACGTTGACCTCGAGCAGGGGCCGGGCGAGGGCGTCGTACTCGCCCCACGAGGGCTCGGCCACCCCGCCCCAGTCGACCACCACGGTGCCGCCGGGCTGCCAGCGGGCGCTGCCCAGGCCGAACGAGATCGAACCCGCCCGCAGCGGCACCGCCGCCAGTTGCGTCGCCGTCGCCCCTGCGCCGGCGCCGTCGAGGTGGAAGCGGATCGCTCGCCCCCGGGGGTCGGCCAGCGGGCGCCCCGGCGTGGGCGAGCGGTTGTCGAACACGCTGAGCACGCCATCGTCGGTGAGGTTCACGTCGTGGCTGCGGGCGATGGGCGGGATCGGCTGGCCGGGGAAGGTGACGTCGCTGCCCACGCCACCGATGCGCTGGATGATCTGCCCGCCGCCGGGTTGCGACGGGTCGCTCACCCGCAGGATGGCGTCGAGGTGCCGGCACGACACCAGGAGGTCGCCGTTGCCCAGCCGGTCGATGGCGTTGATGTGTACGAGGTCGACGGCGTTGCCGACGAAGGCGAACCGGGTGGGCAGCGTCACCTCCGAGGGGGCGACGTGGTCCTTGGTGTTCCACGTCCACACCGCGCTGCCGTCGGGGCGCACCTCCTGCAGGACGCCGTCGTACACCGTCTCGGTCGCGCCCAGCGGGTTGCCCTGGTCGTCGGTGCCCAGCGACCGCAGGTCCACCGTGCCTGCCCGGCGGGCGTAGGCGATGAGGATGCGGTTGCCGTTGGGCAGCTCGACGATGTCGTGGTAGTCGGTGGGCACGCCGACGGCCTTCCACCGGCGCACGAACGTCCCGTCGAGCCGGCTCACGACGTAGCCGAGGTTGGGATCGGTGCCGAAGCCGGGGCTGCTGAACTCACCCCACACCAGCAGCCCGTCGGCCTGGCGGTGCACGTCGATGGCGGCCACGCTCAGCCGCCGGTACCACACGGGCACGCCCCACTCGTCGGCGATGATGGCGAACGGCGCCGTGGTGGGCGTCGCCGTCACGAACACGCCGCTGTCCATCAGGTACCACCCCGCCGCCGCCCCGCCGGCCGTCTGCACGGCGAAGGTGGGGAAGTCGTCGGGGAGACAGCGCAGCCACCGCTCCTCGGGCGGGCCCGCCCGAGGCACGAGGCGCACCACGACGACGTAATCGGGGGTGACCGCGACGGTGCGCATGACGACGCCATAGAGCGGGACGGGCCCGGGGTCGACGGCGCCCTCGGGCGTGTGCACGTCGATCGTGGCGGCGACGCCGGGCGCCGGTATCACCCGAACCGTCGTCGTCGCCGACGAGGCGCACCGCAGCGTGCCGTCCAACCCGGTGGTGACGGGCTGGTCGAGGCCCGGGCTGGTGCGCAGGTCGCTGATCGCCGTCGGCAGAGCGAGGGTCCCGACCAGGTCGATGACGACGTGGGTGCCGGCGTAGGCGAACACGCACACCCGCCCGTCCGTTGCCAGGGGCACGACGGCCAGGTTGCTGGCATCGACGCCGGGCACCACATTGACGCTCGATGTCGTCTGCGGGCTGCCGCACGGCGCCAGCCGGACGTACCCGCCGGCGGCCGCTTCGGTGGCGGTGACGTTCACGACGAGGGCGACGGTGCCGGGAGCGATGCTCCCGCTGGTCCACGGGTCCCAGGGCCGCTCCTCCCCGGCGCCCAGGGGCACCGCCGGGCCGCCGGTGCCGTCGCGGGTGTCGAGCAGGCGTTGGCCGGCGACGGGGGAGAGGGCGGCCCGGAAGGGCGCCTGCTCCACCCCCGGGCCGCCGGGCCGGCCGGTGTCCACCCACGCCAGCAGGTCGACCACGAGGTGGGCGGTCGCATACGTGTACAGGCACAGCCCGCCGTCGGTCCCCAGCCCAATCATGGCCTGCGTGGCGCGGGTCTGGCCGGCGAGATGGTTGACGTTGGAGGCCAGTGGCGGCGGCGTCCCGCACGGGAAGGCGGTGACGTAGCCCGGCGCGGCGGGCTGGTCGACGGTGACGTTCACGACGACGGCGGTGGCCGCCGCCGGCACGACGCCGATACCACCCACCGGCAGCGTCAGGACGCGACCGGCCGCCACCGGGCCGACGCCTGCGTCGGGCCGTAGCGCGGTGCGTGTGTCGAGCAGGCGGGTGGGGGTCACAGGCGTGATCGCGCCGCCCGCCGGAGCGAACCAACCGGTGAGGTCGGCCACCAGATGGGTGGTCTCCGACGTGTACAGGCAGATGGCGCGGGTGGCGGCGGCGACGGGGACGACGACCAGGTTGGGGGTGGGGTCGCCGACGCGCAGGTTGAGGTTGGAGGCGTAGGGCCGGGCCGTGCCGCACGCGTAGGCGGTGACGTAGCCCGGCCCGGCGGCCTCGGTGGCGGTGACCGTGAGCGCGACGGCCGACGCGTCGGCGGGCACCGGCGAGCGGCCCAGGTCCACCACGGCCGTGCAGCCGGCGGTGACGGGCCCGAGCGGCTCGCCGGTGCCGTCTCGCGTGTCGAGCAGGCGCAGGGGGGCGACGGGCACGAAGCCCTGTCGGGTGACGGGGAGCGGCGGCGCCGTCGTGGGCGGCGGGGCGCAGGCGGTCTGGGCCCGCGCCGCGGCGGGCGCGGCCGCCGACTCGGCATCGGCACCCACGAGGTTGGCCAAGAGCACCCCGGCGGTGAGCACCACGAGCAGCGTGCGCATCGGACCGGCGCCGGTGACGACGCGATGTGTCGGACCGGCGCCGGGGACGACGCGGTGTGTCGGACCGGCGCCGCTGACGACGCGATGTGCGCCCGGCACGGGTCGGGGCCGTCGTTCGGAACGACGCATCAGCCGACGGTACCGCCCGCCCGCGGCCTGGCCGGGTAGCGATCTACCCCGGCGGGCGGTACCCCCGCGGGCCGACACCGCAGGGGAGGATGGCGGCGTGACGCTGCGGATCGAGGACTACGCCCTGATCGGCGACACCCAGACCGCCGCCTTGGTGGGCATCGACGGGTCCATCGACTGGCTGTGCCTGCCTCGTTTCGACGCCGGCGCCTGCTTCGCCGCCCTCCTCGGTGGGCCCGAGCACGGGCGCTGGTCGCTGGCGCCCGCCGCCGGCGAGGAGATCGTCGCCCGCCGCCGCCGCTACCGGGGTCGCAGCCTCGTGCTGGAGACCGAGTTCGAGACCCGCGGCGGCCTCGTGCGCGTCGTGGACTGCATGCCTCCCCGCCAGGTCGACCCCGACCTCGTCCGGGTGGTCGAAGGGGTGCGGGGCACCGTGCGCATGGCCATGGACCTCGTGATCCGCTTCGACTACGGCCGCACCGTGCCGTGGGTGCGCCGGATCGGCCAGGGCATCTCCGCCGTCGCCGGCCCCGACGCCCTCGTGCTCGCCACCCCGGTGCCCTTGCGGGGCCAGGACTTCCGCACCGTCGCCGAGTTCACGGTGCGCGAGGGCGAATCGGTGCCGTTCGTGCTCGTGTGGCACCCCTCCCATACCGGCCTGCCCCGTCCCGTCGACGGCCCGCGTGCGGTCGCCGACACCGAAGCGTGGTGGCACGAGTGGTCGGCCCGCTCCAGCCACCCGTTCCGCCCCCCGCCCGGCGCCGAGGAGCGCTGGAGCGAGGCCGTGTACCGCTCGCTCATCACGCTCAAGGCGCTGACCTACGAACCCACGGGTGGGCTGGTCGCCGCCCCCACCACCTCGCTGCCGGAGTGGCTGGGCGGCGTGCGCAACTGGGACTACCGCTACTGCTGGCTGCGGGACGCGACCTTCTCCCTCTACTCGCTCATGCTGGCCGGCCACGTCGACGAGGCCATCGCCTGGCGCGACTGGCTGTTGCGCGCCGTCGCCGGTGACCCCTCGCAGCTGCAGATCATGTACGGCTGCGCCGGTGAGCGGCGGCTGCCCGAATTCGAGGTGCCGTGGCTGCCCGGCTACGGCGGCTCGCAGCCGGTCCGCATCGGCAACGCCGCCTCCGAGCAGCTCCAGCTCGACGTGTACGGCGAGGTGCTCGACGCCCTCCACGGCTGCCGGCGGGCCGGCATCTCCACGTCGGCGCCGGAGTGGGCGCTCGAGCTCGCCCTCGTCGAGTTCCTCGAGGGCGCCTGGCGTCAACCGGACGAGGGCCTGTGGGAGGTGCGCGGCCCCCGCCGCCAGTTCACCCACTCCAAGGTGATGGCCTGGGTCGCCTTCGATCGCGCCGTGAAGGCGGTGGAGAGCTTCGGGCTGGAGGGGCCGGTCGACCGCTGGCGGGCGGCGCGCGACGAGGTGCACGCCGAGGTGCTGCGGGAGGCCTATGACCCCGACCGCAGCACGTTCACCCAGTCCTACGGTGCACGCGAGCTCGACGCCGCGCTCCTCATGATCCCTCTCGTCGGCTTCCTGCCCCACGACGACCCGCGAGTCCGCGGCACGACGGCGGCCATCGAAGCCGAGCTCACCACGCCAGCGGGCTTCGTGCTGCGCTACCGGCCCGACGGCGCCGGCAGCGTCGACGGCCTCCCGGCGGGCGAGGGCTGCTTCCTCGCGTGCACGTTCTGGCTGGTCGACAACCTCGCCCTCCAGGGGCGGCGGGCCGAAGCGGTGGCACGGTTCGACGCCCTGCTCGACGTGGCCAACGACGTCGGCCTGCTGGCCGAGGAGTACGACTCTGCCGGCGGACGCCTGCTCGGCAACTTCCCGCAGGCGTTCTCGCACGTGGCGCTGGTGAACAGCGCCTGGAACCTGGCCGGCACCGGGCCGCCCGGGCCTCGCGGCGCGCCCGACGGCCGCCCCGCCCCCGGGGCATCGCCCACGTGAGCGCCTCGGTGCGCCAACATGGCGGGGTCCGTCGGGAGGTACACGCATGAGCTACGAGGGCGGTCGCCCGCTCGAGCCGCAGGGCGACGGTCGCCGCATCAGCGGGTCGGTCATCCTCGGCCTCCTCGCGGTTGCGGCCATCGTCATCTTCATCGTTCAGAACACCAACAGGGCCGAGGTCAACTTCCTGTTCTTCGACGGGGACTGGGCCCTGTGGGTCGTCATCGTCATCACCATCGGGCTCACATTGATCGCCGAGCGCTTCATCGCCTACGCCTGGAAGCGCCGCCGCAACAAGGCGGCCTGACCACCGCGTAGGGTCCCCGGCGTGCGTCCGGGGCGGTGGGTCCTCGTCCTCGTGCTGCTCGTCGGGCCGCTGGCCGTGTTGCCGGCTCGGGCGGCGTCGGCCGCCACGCCCCCGTCGGTGCTCATGGTGGGCGACTCCACCATGCGGGGCATGGGCGCCGGCGCGCAAGACGTGATCGGCGCCGAGTACGACCTCACCTTCGACTCGGGCAGCTGCCGGCGGCTGATCGTGGCCAGCTGCAAGCCCATCCCGAACGCCCTCGACGTGATCCGCGCCCACCCCGGCCAGGACGTGATCGTCGTGATGACGGGCTACAACGACTGGACCATCGGTGCGGCCGTCGACGCGATCATGGCCGGGGCCGCCGGCCAGGGTGCGCTCGTCGTCTGGCTCACCTACCGCACCGACATCGTCGAGGGGGCGCAGAAGCCGATCGCCATCGGCGAGGTGTTCCGGGCCCACAACGCCGAGCTGGCGGAGAAGGCGGCCCAGTACGCCGACCTGCTCGTGCTCGACTGGGACGGCTACAGCGCCGGGCGCGACGACTGGTTCGCCTGGGACGGCTTCCACCTGTCCACCGCCGGCGGGTACGCCCTGGCCGGCTTCCTGAAGGGCACGCTCGATGGTTTGGGCCTGGTCCGGTGCCAGCCCGACGCTGCCGGCGGCACGCCCGTGCCGGGTCCGGCCCCCCTGGCCCCGACGGCGGCGCCGCCGGCCGGGCTGGCCCTGGGCGGCGGGCGCCGGCTGATTGACACCCGGGCGGGCGACGGTGACGCCGTGGAGGCGCCGGTCGGCGGCGGCCTAGCCCTCACGGTGCCGCTGGCGGCGAGCGGCGCGCTGCCCTCGGGGGCCACGAGCGCCCTGGTCAACGTGGCCGCCGTCGACCCGTGCGGGGCCGGCTTCCTCACCGTCTACGACTGCGGCGCGGTGCCGCTGGCGTCCAACGTCAACTTCACACGGCGGCACACCGTCGCCAACCTGGTGGTGGCGCGCCTCGACACCGCCGGGGAGCTGTGCGTGTACGCGTCGGCCCAGACCGACGTCGTGGTCGATCTGGTCGGCACCCTGGCGCCCGACGGGTGGCGGTACAACGGGGTGGGTCCGGCCCGCCTGGTCGACACGCGCGAGGCGGCGGGCGCGGCCCTGGGTAACGTCGGGCGGCTGGCGCCCATGGTGCCGCTGGCCCTCCCGGTACGCGGTGTCGCCGGCGTGCCGACCGAGGCCAGCGCCGTCGTCCTCAACGTCACCGCCGTCGACCCGGCGGAGCCCGGGTACCTCACTGCCTACGGCTGCGGACCGGTGCCGTGGGTGTCGAGCCTCAACTTCGTCCCCGGCCACGACGTGGCCAACCTCGCGCTGGTGCCGCTGGCCGCCGATGGGAGCGCCTGCCTTGTCACCAACGCCAGGCCCCACGTCGTGGTCGACGTGGTGGGGTGGTTGGGCGCCACCGGGTCACGGCTGGCGGTGGCCACGCCCCGGCGTCTCGTCGACACTCGCGACGCCGGCTGGGACCCGGCCGCCGCCGACGAGCCGGGACGGGTCGTGTCGGTGCCGGTCGACGGCGGCCGGCTGCTGAACGTCACCGCCGTCGACCCCCGGGCCCCCGGCTTCCTCACCGCTTACCCCTGCGGCGCGCTGCCCTTGGTGTCGACGCTGAACTACTGGGCGGGCCAGGACGTGCCCAACCTGGCCCCGGTGGCTCCCGGTGCCGACGGCCGGGGTTGTGTGTATCTGCAACAACCGGGCCACGTCGTTGTCGACGAGCTGGCCACGTTCACGCCTTGAGAGGCCGGGCCGCTTCAGTCAGGAATCTGCACCTCTACGGTGCATCCTGCTGCCTGAGGCAGGAATCTGCACCTCCGGTGAGCTGCCGCGCGCCCGGTCACGCCCCGAAGGCGGCGGCCACCAGGCGGGCATAGCGGCGACGGGTGGCGTACCACACCAGCTTGAAGGCGAACGGCGCGCCCGCCAGCAGCTCACCCTTCTGGGCCTTGTCGACGTTGTCCATGATCCAGGGCAGCGTGAACGCCAGCACCCCGAGACGCATCTTCTTCCGGGCCTGCTGGTCGAGGGCCTCGTACGCCTCGGCGGTGAAGTGCTCGGCGAAACGCGGCACGATCTCGCCGTCCTCGAAGTCGAGGTGGCGCCGCAGCAGCTCGTGCAGCTCGCGGGTGGCATCGGCGGTGGCGGCGTGGCACACCCACCACGACGCCGCCGGGTCGGCCAGGGCGTCCAACCCCACCCGCACCCGCTCGAGGACGTCGTCGAGCACGTGGTGGTCGGCGTCGATGCGGGTCAGCTCGCCGGCCAGGGCCGGCATCCGCTCCAGCAGGGCGGGCATGAAGATCTCGTCCTCGACGTGGTGGTGCGCGAGCAGCTCCTCGCGAAAACCGCGATACCAGCGCACGAGGGCAGCACCGGTACTCGCCCGGCGCCCTTCTTCGAGCTGGGCGACGGCCCGGGCCAGGCGGGCGCTGTCGGCGCGCATGGCCTGGTGGAGCAGGGAGAAGGTGCTCGTGTCCGGAGCCGGGAACGAGTGGGCAGCTGTGGCGCGGTCGGCGCCGGGAGCGGTGTCGGCGGCCTCGGCCTCGAGAACGGCGGCGGCGGTCACGGTGGCGGCGGTCATGGGCGGGAGCGTGACGGCGGGCGCGTGGGCGGCGGTCGGGAAGCGCGTGAACGGGACGTGAGCCGTTCGGCCCCCTCGCTCACCGCCCCCGACAGTGGCGGCGCGGTAGCGTGCGGCAGTGGCCGACGATGCCTTGTTCGCCGCCGTGCCGGGCGCCGAGCACCAGTCGTTCGGACCGGTCGAGATCGACATCGTGCGGGTGGGCGACGCCCGCATCAAGCGGTCGGTCTATCCGGCCGGGCTGCGCTGGTCCGTCGATTTGCGTCCCCTCGTGGGTACCGAGGCCTGTCACCACGCCCACGTCGGGTTCCTCGTCCACGGCGCCGTGCACTTCGAGTACGCCGACGGGTGCCGGGTCGACCTCACGGCCCCGGCCGTGCTCGACATCGCCCCGGGCCACGACGCGTGGGTGCCGGGCGCCGAGCCCGCCGTGCTCATCGAGGTCGACTACCAGGGCGACACCACCGCCCGCTTGGGCGTGGCCGGCGAGCACGCCCACTGACCCGGCCCCTCGTCAGGCCGTGGTGCCGGGGCACGCTGCGCCGGGTGCTTCCACGGGCGCCGGCGGGGGC
>JBIOZN010000110.1:0-3939 GCA_044871175.1 Acidimicrobiales bacterium
TGCGTCGCCTCCCGCCCACCGATCCGGCTACCGGGCTGGACGCCGCCCTCGTGGCCCTGTCGGGCCGGGTGCGGGTGCGGGAGGGAACGGCCCGCAGCGCCGAGGAGATCGTCAGGGAGCTGTGGGAGCGCGAGTTCGGACGCCGCCGCGACGGCCCGGCGGGCGAGCCCGAGCCGGCGGGAAAAGCCGACCCCCGCCCGGCCGGCGGGGCGCCGACGACCTGAAGGAGGGTGAGCAGGCCGAGCGGGCGGTCGCCGACGCCGCCCGGCGCACGGTCGCCCGCCGCGCCCTAGCCCGTCACGAGGGCTTCGCCGAGATCTCGCCCGACATCGGTCGCCTGGACGAGGACGCCTTCGCCGACGCTCTGCGCCGTGATCCCGACGCCGCCCTCGCCCTGCTCGCCGATCTGACCGGGGCGGTCGACGAGCGCCTGCGGGAGCTGGCCCGCCGGTTGGCCGGGCGCGTGGTGGTCGACCTCGCTCGACGGGGAGCGCCGAGCCGGCGGGGCATCGGCCGCCTGGCCACGCTGCCGCTCACCCGGGCCGAGGGCGACCTCGACGTCGACGCGTCCCTCGACGAGCTCGCCCGCACCGGCGGCGCCGGGGTGCCCGATGCCGACGCGCTGCACGTGCGGACGTGGCGGCGCCCCGGCACGGCCCTGTGCCTCCTGGTCGACCGCAGCGGGTCGATGGGCGGGGAGCGCCTGGCTACGGCGGCGGTGGCGGCGGCCGCCGTGGCCGGACGGGCGCCGCGGGACTACAGCGTCCTGGCCTTCGCCGCCGACGTGGTGGTCCTGAAGAGCCAGGACGTCACCCGGCCGCCCGAGCAGGTCGTGCGCGACCTGCTCGCCCTGCGGGGGTTCGGCGTGACCGACCTGGCCGCCGCCTTCCGGGCGGCCGCCGGCCAGCTCCAACGCTCCCGGGCGGCGCGGCGGCTGACGCTGCTGCTGTCCGACGGCCGGGCGACCGTGCCCGGTGACGTCATCGGCGCCGCCCGGGCCCTCGACGAGCTCGTGGTGGTGGCCCCCGCCGCCGACCGCGACGACGCCGCCGAGCTGGCCGGCGCGGCCGGGGCCCGCCTGGCCACCGTCACCGGCCCGGCCGACATCCCCGACGTGTTCGCCGCCCTGCTCTGACCCCGCCGCCTCACCGGTGAGGACGACGGTGGAGGTGGGGTCAGGTGCAGGCCGGATCGTCGGGGGGCACGATGGACTGGTCGTTGACGGAGTTGGTGGCCGGCAGCGACACCTCGGGCAGGGTGGATCCGGTGGCCACGGTGGTGGCCGCGCCGGCGGCGGCCTCGCCGGCGCCTGGGGCAGGGGCCGCCGAGCTCGCCGGGCCGGGCGAATCGGTCGCCGTGGGGCCGGCGGGAGTGGCGGCGGCCTCGTCTAGGGCCCCGTCGGCGGGCGGATTCAGCGCGGCCATCCGCGCCAGGCCGCTGAACACCTGGACGACCTCGAGGTTGGGCGACGTCTGCAGGTCGTAGGTGAGCACGTAGGTGTCGCCCCGCATCCCCGCCGTGCCCTCGATCGAGAAGCTGCGCACGCTGTTGGGGTCGAGGTCCTTGAACGCCCGCCCCAGGTCGTAGATGTTCTGGGGCGTCAACTCCTCGTCGACGGTGACGTACTCGAGCCCGATCCGCACCAGTTGCTGCAGCTTGCCCGGGTCGCGCCCACCCGAGTCGACCACCTTGCGCAAAACCCGGCGCACGAAGTCCTGCTGACGGGCCTGGCGGCCGAAGTCCGACGTGTCGTCGTCGTGCCAGTGGCCTTCCTCGTCCTGCCACTGGTAGTGGCGGCTGCGGGCGTAGGCGAGCGCGGCGTCGCCGTCGAAGTCGTAGCAACCGGGTTCGCGGATGTCGAGGCCGGTCTGGCGGTCGCGCGCCGGATAGGCGAACGGGATGCGGACGGGCCCGACGGCGTTGACCAGGTCGCGAAAGCCGCAGAAGTCGACGGCGATGTAGTGGTCGATGGTGATGCCGAAGTTCTCGCCGATGACCTTCTGGAGTGGAGTGGGGTCGTTGGGATCGGTGAGGAAGCTGTTGATCTTGGCCCGCTGGCTGCCACCGGGCACCTTCACCCACAGGTCGCGCGGGAACGACAGGATGGCCGCCTGGTCGGTGTCGGGCTCGGTGCGCAAGACCATGATCGTGTCGGTGTTGGTGCCCCCGCCTTCGCCGAAGGCGCCGGCGTACTGCGGGTTGGACGGCTGGCAACCCCGCTGGTCGACCCCGACGAGCAGGAAGTTCTGGGCCGGCAGGTCGCCCACCGGCGCCTCGTTGAACCCGGGGATGATGTTGCCGTTCTTGTCCCGGGAGATCACCTCCCGGTGGACGATGTCGGGGCTGCGGTCGAGCACCACCCGCTGGGTCCGGTTGACGGTGTCGTAGCCGTAGCGCAGGGCGGTGGCAGCGGCGACGCAGGCCAGCACGACGACGACGTTGAACCCGAGCACGAGCCGCTGCGGCCAGGTGCGGCGGGCGGCGCGGCGGCGGGTGCGCGGTGGGGCGGGCGTGAGCGGCGCCGCCGGTACCCCCTGGGCGGGCGTGGTTGGCGGGGCCGGCGGTCCAGGAGGCGCTGGGGGTCTGGCAGGCGTCGCGGGCGCGGCTGGAGCCGCCGGCGAGGCGGGTGCCTGCACCGCTTCCGGCGCCGGGGGCTTCTCTTCGTGACCGTTTTCGCCACGCTCGGCGTCCTCTGACCCACTGGGGCTGTCGGACACGTCCGGCGAGGCGGTCGAGACGGCGGGCGCGGCCTCGCCGTCGTCGACCACGTCGGACATCTCTCCCACGGTACCGGTGGCGGTGAGGGCCCGAAGGTCACGCGCACGAGCACCGCTTCAGTCAGGAATCTGCACCTCTGCGGTGCGTTCGGGTGCCCAAGGCAGGGATTTGCACCTGACCTCCACGGCGGCGCGGTGGGCGCCCCGATCGGGCGAGGGCGGCGGGTTACGGTGCGCCTTCATCGAGCGGCGCGGCCAGGTGGTGCGCGGGGTGGCCCTGGCCGCCTACGCCGTGGCGACGGCGTGGTGGATCGCGACCCACGGCATCCCCCTCGAGCGCGAGCAGCTCATGGCCTGGATCGTGGCCGGCCTGCTGGTGGCCGCCATCGGCCGCCCCTGGCGCCGCGCCGGGCGCGTCCTGGTCGACTGGTTGCCCCTACCCCTCTTCCTCGTGCTCTACGACTACAGCCGGGGCCTGGCCGACGACCTCGGGATGCCGGTGCTCGTCCGCCCCCAGATCGAGCTCGACCGCCGGCTCTTCGCCGGCGAGGTGCCCACCGTGTGGTTGCAGCGGCACCTGGGCGCCGATCAGCCCGTCCACCCGTGGGAGGCCCTCGTCGGGCTGGTGTACGTCTCCCACTTCATCCTGCCCCTCGTCGTGGCCGGCTGGCTGTACTGGCGCGACCGGGCGACGTGGCGGCGCTACGTCAACCGCTGGATCGTGCTGTCGTTCGCCGCCGTGGCCACGTTCTTCGTCGTGCCGACGGCGCCGCCGTGGATGGCCGCCGAGCAGGGCGAGCTGCCGCCGGTGTACCGGGTGGCCACCCGGGGATGGTCAGAGCTGAATCTGGAGATCGCCCACCGGTGGCTGCAGAAGGGCCAGTCCACCGTGAACCTGGTGGCCGCCATCCCCTCGCTGCACGCCGGCTACGCCGCCCTGGTGGCCGTGACCTTCTGGCCCCGTCTGCGCCCGCGCCTGCGCCCCCTGTTGCTGGTGCACCCGGCGCTGATGGTGTTCACGGTGACGTGGGGCGGCGAGCACTACGTGGTGGACGCCCTGGCCGCCTACGCCTACATCGCCCTCGCCTACGTGGTGTGCGGGCGGGCCGAGGCCTGGTGGGCCCGCCGGCGGGCCCTGGTGGTGGTGCCCGACGAGCCGGCGGTGGCGACGCCCGCCTGAGGCGGCGCCGGCCAACAGCCGAGTCTCGGCGCGATTGCCGCC
>JBIOZN010000111.1:0-3382 GCA_044871175.1 Acidimicrobiales bacterium
AGATCTGCGTCCAAGCCATGGAGCCCACCAGTCGCGAGCGGCTGCGCCAGCATCTCGCCGACACATGGGGCATTCAGGCGACGCTGAGCCTCAGGGGCGCCCGCCCGCAGGCGGTCCTGTGCTTCCCGACGTCCGAGACGGCCAAGCTGCACGCCCTCATCGCCCCGTTCGTGCACCCGTCGATGCAGTACAAGCTGCTGCCGGCCTACCGGGGCCGGTTCGGGGTTGAACCCGTCTTCTCAACCACCCGCACTGAGCTGGCGGCGCTGTCGATCGAGCGGATCGCCGTGGAGCCCCGGTCGCAGAGGACGCACCGCTTCGATATCGAGGTCGAAGGCAGCCACAACTACTTCGTCGACGGTGTCATGGTGCACAACAGTCCTGAGACAACCCCCGGTGGGCGGGCGCTCAAGTTCTACTCGTCGGTCCGCCTCGACATCCGCCGGATCGAGTCGATCAAGGACGGCGTCGAGGTCGTCGGCAGCCGTACCCGGGTCAAGGTGGTGAAGAACAAGGTCAGCCCGCCCTTCCGGCAAGCGGAGTTCGACATCATGTACGGCAAGGGGATCAGCCGCGAGGGGTCGCTGCTCGACATGGGCGTCGACCTCGCCATCGTCAAGAAGTCGGGCGCCTGGTACACCTTTGATGGCGAGCAGCTCGGGCAGGGGCGGGAGAACGCCAAGCAGTTCCTGGCCGAGAACCCCGAGGTCATGGTCGAGATCTCCGAGCGGATCCGGCGCCAGGCCGGGCTCGGCGGCAGGGACGAAGCGTTCAGCGCCGACGACGACGAGCCCATCAGCCTCGAGTGAACCCGCTGGGCCGGGTCGTGAGGACTTGAGGTCGTCGTACGACCAGAAGTCCTCACGACTTGCCCGACCCCGACGCCCGACGTCCCAGGCCTCACCGCTTGCGTGGCATCGCACCGAACCGGCTGCCGAGGCGGGAGTCGGCCCTCTACCCTGGAGTGTCGTGAGCGCTCGCCGGTACATCGTGCGCACCTTCGGGTGCCAGATGAACGAGCACGACTCCGAGCGCATCGCCGGGCTGCTCGAGGCCGATGGTCTCGTGCGGGCCGAGTGCGAGGACGAGGCCGACGTCGTGGTGCTCAACACGTGCTGCATCCGAGAGGGGGCCGACAATCGGCTCTACGGCAACCTCGGGCACCTCAAGCGCCGCAAGGACGCCGATCGCAACATGCAGATCGTCGTGGCCGGGTGCCTGGCCCAAAAGGACCGTGAGCTGGTCCGCCAGCGAGCGCCGCACGTCGATGTCGTGCTCGGCACGCACAATGTCCACCGCGCCGCCGAGCTCCTGGCTCACGCGCGGGCCCACGGTCCGGTCACCGAGATCCTCGACGCCGCCGTGGCCGACGACCACAGCCTGTTCCCGTCGGCCCTGCCCGTACGGCGGCAGGCCGACTACGCCGCCTGGGTCACCATCCAGATCGGGTGCGACAACCACTGCGCCTTCTGCATCGTCCCCGCTGTGCGCGGCCCCGAGATCAGCCGCCCCTTCGACGACATCGTGGCCGAGGTGGCGGCGCTGGCCGCCGAGGGCGTCAGCGAAGTGACGCTGCTGGGCCAGAACGTCAACAGCTACGGGCGCGACCTCACCCTCGCGGCTCGCCGCAAGGGCGACGACGCCGTCCGGGTCCGCCCGCTGTTCGCCGACCTCGTGCGGGCCGTCGGCGCCGTGCCCGGCATCCGCCGCGTCCGGTTCACCTCACCCCACCCCAAGGACCTCCGCGACGACACGGTCGCCGCCATGGCCACGGTGCCGTCGGTGTGCCCACACCTCCACCTGCCGCTCCAGGCGGGCAGCGATCGCGTGCTGGCGTCCATGCACCGGGGCTACACCTCCGAGCGGTACCTCGCCCGGCTGGCCGCCGCCCGCGCCGCCGTCGCCGACCTGGCGGTGTCCACCGACATCATCGTGGGCTTTCCCGGTGAGACCGAGGCCGACTTCGCCGCCACCCTCGAAGTGGTGGCCGAGGCCGGCTTCGACTTCGCCTACACCTTCATCTACTCACCCCGCCCGGGCACGGAGGCGGCCGAACTGGTGGGCGATTTCATCGACGCAGCCACGTGCCGCCAGCGCTTCGAGCGCCTGCGGGTCGTCGTCGAGCGGTCGGCCCTGGCCCGGCATCGGGCCCGCATCGGGCGGATCGAGGAGGTCCTGGTCGAAGGGCCCAGCAAGAAGGACCCCGCCGTCGCCACTGCCCGTACCGGCCAGGCCAAGCTCGTTCACTTCCCGTCCCCCCGGCCGTTGCGGCCCGGCACGTACGCCACCGTCGAGGTCATCGGCGCGGCCCCGCACCACCTCACCGGCGTGCTGCGCGGCATCCTCAGCGAGCCCCGGCACCGCACTCGCATCCCGGTGAGCGCCGGGTGACGGCCGGCTCGAGCGGCGCCCCGACGATGGCGTCAGGCCTCGCCGCCACCGCCGCGACCGACCCCACCAGCAGACCGCCGCCGACCCCCGCCTTGGCCATCGTCGGCCCAACCGCGACCGGGAAGTCGGCCCTCGCCATGGCCCTCGCCCGGACGGTGCCAGGCGTCGAGCTGATCGCGGTCGACGCCTTGCAGGTGTACCGCGGCATGGACATCGGCACGGCCAAGCCCACCGCGGCCGAGCGCGCCGAGATCCCCCACCACGGCCTCGACCTGGCCGGGCCCGCCGAGGTCGTCACGCTCGTGGGCTACCAGGCGGCCGCCGACGCCGCTCTTGCCGGCATCGCCGCTCGCGGCCACCGGGCCGTGCTGGTCGCCGGAACCGGGCTCTACCTGCGCGCTGTGCTCGACCGCCTGTCCCCGCCCGGCCAGTGGCCCGCGCTGCGAGCCGAGTTGGAGGCCGTCACCGACGCTCGCGCCCTCCATCGGCGGCTGGCCACCCTCGACCCGGCGGCGGCGGCCAAGATCGATCCCGCCAACCATCGGCGCACCGTCCGGGCGCTGGAGGTCTGCCTGGGCAGCGGCCGGCCGTACTCCAGCTTCGGTCCCGGCCTCGAGGCCTATCCGCCCCGCGCCACGGTGCAGATCGGTCTGCGCTGGCCGCGCGCCGTGCTCGCCAGTCGCATCACCGACCGCTTCCACGCCATGCTCGACGCCGGCCTCCTGGCCGAGGTGGCCGCCCTGCGCGCCCGCCCCGGTGCCCGGCCGGGCCCCTCGGCCGACGCCGTGTCCAGTGCGGCGCCCGGTGCGCCGTCCGCCCGGCCCGACGGCGTGTCCGCCGCGCCGCCCGACGGGCGGTCCCGCCCCCGGCCCGGTGCCTCGTCGGCCACCGCCCCGCCCAACGGCTTGTCGGCCGCCGCCCCGCCCAACGGCTTGTCGGCCGCGGCCGACAAGCCGTTGGGCGGGGCGGCGGCCGACAAGCCGTTGGGCGG
>JBIOZN010000112.1:0-7245 GCA_044871175.1 Acidimicrobiales bacterium
ATCCCCCTCACCAGCATGCGCAAGACGGTGGCCCGGCGGCTCACCGAGAGCATGCAACAGGCCCCGCACTTCTACCTCACCAGCGAGATCGACGCCGAGGAGCTGCAGCAGTTCCGGGCCGGCCTCAACGCCCGCCTGGCCGAGGCGGGGGGCGACGCCAAGATCACCGTCACCGATCTGCTCGTGAAGGCTTGCGCCGTGGCTCTGCGCGAGCACCCCGCGGTCAACGCCTCGTGGGGCCAGGACAAGATCCTGGTGCACCGGCGCGTGCACGTCGGCGTGGCCGTGGCCCTCGAGCAGGGCGGCCTCATGGTGCCGGTGGTGCGCGATGCCGACCAGAAGAGCGTCAGCCAGATCGCCCGGGAGGCCAAGACCCTGGCCGAAAAGGCACGGGCGGGTCGGGTCACGCTCGACGACATCACCGGCGGAACGTTCACCGTGAGCAACCTGGGCATGTACGGCATCGATCACTTCACCGCCGTCATCAACCCGCCCGAGGCCGCCATCCTGGCCGTCGGTGCGACCATCCCGCGAGTGGTCGCACGCAACGGCGAGGCGGTCGTCCGGCCCGTCATGACCGTGACCCTGTCGATCGACCACCGCGTGCTCGACGGCGCGGTGGCCGCCCGCTTCCTCCAGCGGCTGAAGCAGATCATCGAGGCGCCGCTGCTGATCGTCGCGTAGCGCCAGGGCGCCTCAGGGTCGGCTGGGCGGAGTACCGCCCGGCCCTCCGCTGGGCGGGGCCCCGCCTGGCGCGCCGTCCGAGCCGGGGGCGGTGGCGCCGGAGGACACCGCCGTCGGGTCGACGGGCACGGTCAGGGTGATGGTGTAGCCGTCCTCGACCGAGCCGGTGGCGGTGCCCAGTTGGGAAACGCCGCTGTCGTTGCCGAAGACGTTGTCGGTCGCCAACGTCACGCGCGACAGGTTGGTGACGCTCTGCTCGTACCCGGCGGTGGCGTACACCTCCCTGGCGGCCGCTTCGGGGATCGCGATCTGGGAGGTGGCGTAGCGCGTGCCGCCGCCGGTGGCGGCGTCGACGCTCTCGTACACCTCGAAGTGGGTGTGGGGCCAGCGGCCCAAATAGCAGGCGGGGAAGATGCTCGTGTAGCTCACCCGGCCCTTGGCGTCGGACTCCTGGACGCCCCGCAGGTAGTTCTCGTTCTCGACGCCCGAGGAGTACAGCGAGTAGCGGCCCTCGCGGTCGCAGTGCCACAGGTAGACGGCGGCGCCGGCGAGGGGCTGGCAGCCGTTGGTGGTGTCGACCAGGTCCACGTTGATGGTGAGGGGGACGCCCGCGGCCGTCGTCGTGGACGTGCCGAAGCTGGAGCGGATGTCGCGGCGCACGAGGCCGCTCTCGGTGAGCACGTCCGGGCCGTTGGAGCCATCACCCGGGTACGGCCCGGCGGTCTCCTCGGGGATGACCGAGCAGCTCGCGCCGGTCGCCGTGGCCGCCGTCGTCGTGGCCGAGCCGGTCGTGGTGCTGGTCGAGCCGGCCGTGGTGGCGGTGGTGCCCGCCGCCGTGGTGTCGTTGTCGGACCCGCAGCCGACGAGCACGGCCAGGGCTCCGCCGCCCAGCACGGCGAGGGCCCGGCGGCGGCTGAGGGTGCCGAGATCGAAGGCGAGCCCGCGGTCGTGATCGTGGTCTTCATGGATCGTCATGGGGTCTCCGGGGGGTCGGGGACGTTGCTCGTGAGCACGCTTCGACCTGGAGGCTCGCGGGCCTTCCTGGGAGCCGGCTGAGTGTGGTCTACGAGCTCCCTGGATCGCGCCGGACGAGGCCGACGCGCGCCGCCCGCCAGGCGGTGTCGAGGACCCAGACGGCAACCAGGGCCGTGGCGACCCGTGGCCACGACCGCGCCAGGGCCAGCCCGGCGGCGTTCGCCGCGGCCAGGCCGATCCACGAGCGCGTGGCCGCAAAGCCTTCAGTCAAGCGCTCGTGGCCACCGCCCCGGAGCATGGGCAGCAGGTAGGCGAGCGACCCCCAGACGATCTGGGCGTAGCCGGCCACCACCAGGACGAACAGCCAGCGGCCGCCGAAGACGATGGCCCCCTGGGCGGCGTCGACGGCGGTGGCCGCCACCGCGATCGCCCACCAGGCACCCCCCGCCCAGAGGGCGACGAGACGCGGGCCGGCCCACTGCAGCTGGCGGCGGGTGGGGCGCGGGAGCAACCACAGCACGGCGCCGATCCCGACGACGTAGGCGCCGAGCCCGACGGCGGCCGCCTCCTCGGCGCCGGCGGCCAGGCTCACGACCGCCACCGTCAACGCCGTCGCCAGCCCGGCGAGCACGAGCGCGACACGCTGCGCGCTGGTGCGGGGCGCCATGCGCGTCCGGCCGACGGTGGCGGCGAAGAACGGCATCGTCCCCGCCACGACCAGGCCCACCAGCCCGAGGAGGTTGAGGGTGGCGTGCGCGCCGCGGAGCTCCACCGAGGCGCCGCCGGCCACCAGCCGCACCCCCAACGTGACGCCGACGGCGCCGGCGACCAGCGCGGTGAGGAAGGCGGCGGCGGGCACGTCGAACCGCCGTTCCACGCCCCGCCCGACGGTCGCGGCCAGGACGACGCCGAGGGCCACCAGCCCCACGCCGTACACGGCCCCGCCGGCGACGGCGACACCCACGGGCAGGTCGGCCTCCCGCCCGACAGTGACCCCGATGGTGCCGGCGGCGACGCAGAGGCGCTGGAACCAGACCCACAGGTCCGGGGGCGCAGGCGCCGCCGACCAGGTGACGGTGAGCATCACCGAGACGCCGCTGATGGCCAGGACGACCCCGCCGGCCAGGAACAGGTGCAGGGGCAACCAGCGGCTGGCGCCGGCGGCGGCGGCCACGGCGGCGGCCGCCATGAAGGCGAGGGCGCAGCCCAGGCTGAGGCGCGCCTGGTGATGGGCGATGCGGACGCGATCGGCCGCGCCCCGCTCGCCACTGGCCCGACCGGTGCGCCACCGGCTCGTGGGTGTCCGACCCCCGGCCGCCATCGGTCACGATGATTCCCGCCGGAGCGGGTCCGGAACACGCCCTCGCGACGCTCCGTCTGGGCGCACCAGGAACACTCGGTGCACCAGAAGAGCAATCCTGCTCGTGATGCGCCGAGACTCCGGGGACGAACCCGGCCGCACCCGTCCCGCCGGGCCACGGGCTGCACCCGCCCGGAGGCCGATGACCCGGGGGGGCGGGTTGGCCCGGCTAGCGTCGGTCGGAGCCGCTCACCCGTCGTCCGAGGAGCCGCCGCGTGGCCATCACGATCGAGCCGAGACGGCGGGGTGCGCCCCCGTCCGGGCCGGCCCATCGCGATGCTCCCCCCCGCCGGTCGGGCCCCCGTCCGGACGGGCCGCCGCCGGGCGGCGGGCGCGGGGGAGGCCCGGGCCGGCCGCCTCCGCCCATCCGTCCCGCCGGGCGCCCCCGCCCCCGCCGCACCCGCGACGGGTCGCGCCCCCTGTCGGCGGGCGCGGTCGTGATCGTCGGCGTGATCGTCTACGTGGTGGCCGGACTGCTCAACTCGGGCTCGCTCCTGCGCCGGGCCCAGACCCAGGCGGACACTGCGCCGCTCAAGGGGGTCACCGAGGGGATCGCCCGCCCGCTCGACACGGTGGCGGGCTGGTTCCGCCTGGACGCCCCTGCCCAGGCCGTGGCCGACATCCGGGGTACCGATACCGACGACGACACCACCTTCGACGACCTGGCCGCCCCCACCGACGAGTCCGGCGCCGCCGCCCAGCCCGCGGCGGGCAGCGCCGACGCCGCCGCCGACGGAGGCACGGTGCCGGCGGCCGGCGCCGGCACGGCCACGGGGCCGGTGGCCACCACGGCGGCCCCCACCCTGCCGCCCGGCCAACCTGTGCTGCACGTCCCCAGCGAGGCCAACCCGCTCAAGGTGTACGTGGCCGGTGACTCCCTGGTGGGCGGTTGGGGGGCGGCCCTGCAGAACCTGGCCGGGGGCACCCAGGGGATCGACGTCGACCTCGACTACAAGGTGTCGTCGGGCCTCGTGCGCACCGACTTCTACAACTGGCCGGGCCGGCTCAAGGAGCAGATCGAGAAGAACGACCCTGATGTCGTCGTGCTGGGATTCGGAGGCAACGACACCCAGCAGATGCGCGTCGACGGCAAGTCGATCCCCGTCACCGACCCCCGCTGGCAGGAGGAGTACCGCCGCCGGGTCGGCGCCGTCATGGACTACGTGAACCGGGATGGGCGCAAGCTCATCTGGGTGGGCACGCCCAACCATCCCGACCCCGACCGCACCGCCCAGCTGAAGATCATCGACGCGATCTTCCGGGAGGAAGCGGCCGGCCGGCCCAACATCACCTTCGTCGACACCTGGAAGCGCTTCGCCGCCCCCGACGGCGGCTACGCCGCCTACATCGCCGACGCCAACGGGGAGTACCGCCCCGTGCGGGCCACCAGCGACGGGTTCCACCTCAACCTCGACGGCGTCACCATCCTGGGCAGCGAGGTCCTCACCGAGATCAACAACGCCGTCGCCCAATACAGCTGACGCCAACCGCGAGGACGGCTGCGCCGACGCAGGCTGTTTCGACCGGCGAAGCGGCGCCGCCGGTCGAGGCGACCGCCGATGGGCTGCGCCGACGCACCGGCCGCTTGTGTGACCGTTTTCGTGGACAGGTCACCCGATTGGTGACACAAGGACCGGGGTCGGGGCCGGCGCCGGTGACGGGGCGGCGGGGGGCCGCCCGAGGCGGTCAGGCCTGTTGCGTGCGGCCGCGGTCCACGATCGCCTGACGGCGGCGCTCCACCTCGGCCGGGTCGAACGTGCGCTGCAGCCAGGCTCGCGAGTTGCGGGCCTCGATCTCCCAGCCCTCGGCTCCCGTGGTGGCCACCACCTCGGCGTACGTGGCGCGGATCTGGCGCATGGTCGCCTGGTCCACCGACGCGATGTCGGTGCCCAGCCGGCGGGCCGTGGCCAGCAGCTCGTCGTGGGGGACGACATGGTTCACCAGGCCCCACTGCAGCGCCTCGGCGGCGGTGAGGAAGTTGCCGCTGAACGACATCTCCCGGGCCCGCCGCACTCCGATGGCCTCGGCCAGCAGCACGGTGAGACCCCAGCCGGGGTGGATCCCGACGCGGGCGTGGGTGTCGCCGAACACGGCCCGCTCCGACGCCACGAGGAAGTCGCAGTTGAGGGCCAGCTCCAACCCGCCCGTGATGCAGGCGCCGTTCACCGCGCCGATGAGCGGCTTGCCCAGCGGTGGGAACGGCCCGCATGCCCTCGGCCCTCGTCGCGCGACCGACAGGACCGCCCCCCGCGCCGATCTCCTTCAGGTCGAGACCGGCGCAGAAGGCCGGGTCGGCGCCGGTGAGCACGAGCACGTCGACGTCGTCGCTCCCGTCAGCCTCCTGCAGCACCTCGGGCAGCCGGCCGAGCAGCTCCACCGACAAGGCGTTGCGTTGCTCGGGCCGGTTCAGGGTGATGGTGGCGACGCGGTCGGCCACCTCCAACAACACGGTGTCACTCACGAGGGCTCATCCTCGGGCGGCAGGTAGTCCAGCTTCAAGTCCCCGAGGCGCACGAGCATCGAGCTGATCCAGCCGCCGAGGGCCCCGAAGTGGTCGTCGAGCGTGGTGGACGACCCGTCGGCCAGCGTCTCCTCGGCCAGCTCGTAGAGCCCCTCGTAGCCGACTTCGATGGCATAGGCGGGCGCGGTCCCATCCTCGGTCGGGTAGGCGATCTCCACCGTGGGCGCCCCCCGTTCGAGGGCCTCGGCGCCGATCGAGGGGCTCCGGGCGGGCAGGACGTCGAGGACGACGGCGGGATCGGGCTGCTCGGCCAGGCGCTGCAGCCGGAAGACGATCTCGACCTCGATGGCGGGCGCCTCCTCGAGCACCTCGTCGAGGTACCACTTGCGATAGGCGGTCTGGCTCCACGTGGGCCAGTCGAAGGCGATGTGGGCCTCGACGCGCGGGGGAAGGCCTTCGCCGGGCAGCCCGTAGCTGGTCTCCCAGGTGAGGTCGCCGAGCAGGATGTCGGACTGGAAGTGCTCCTCGAAGGCCTGGCGCTCGAGGTAGGCGTTCTCGAAGGCCTCGCGCAGCGCAGTGATGGCATCGGTGAAGACGTGGTCGAGCATGGCCGGCCGGCAACCCTACGTGGCCGCCGCCGCCGGGACGAGGTCGGCGCGGAACCCGGCGAGCGGGTTGGCGATCAGACGCGCTGGGTGGCCCGCCCCGGGCGGGCGGGCCGAGGAGGTCGTTCCATGCGTACCCGTCGCGGACTCGTCACCGGCGCCCGGATGCTGGGCGCCGCCCTCGCCACGGTCACCTTGGCCGGCGCGTGCCAGGGGAGCGGCGACGACCAGGGCCAGGCGCCCGCCACGGCTCCGGCCGAGCCGACCACCGCGCCGGCCGAGCCGACCACAGCGCCGGCCCCGCCCGCCACGGCACCGGCCCAGCCCACGACGGCGCCGCGCCGCGCGGGCGGCCCCGGCGAGACCCTCGGCTTCGTCCCCTTCGACAGTTGCGACCGCTTCCTCGCCTACGTCCGGGAGGAGGCCCTCGCGCGGGTCGGGCCCTACGGCCTCGACCCGGGAGTGGTCATGGGCGGGGACATGGTGCCCACCGCCGGGGCGCCGGCCACGACGGCGGCCGCCGCCGGCCCGGCCCGGGACGAGGCGGCGGTGAACGCAGCCGCGACCCCGGCGGCCGGCGGCTCGTCGGCGACCAACACCCAGGAGGCGGGCGTGGACGAGGGCGACGTGGTCGAGAACGACGGCCAGCGCGCGTACAGCGTGGTCGACGGGCGCCTTCGGGTCGTCGACGTGGCCGCCGGCGCCGAGGTGGCCGCGGCCACGCTCCCCGAAGGCGAGCACCAGCTGCTGCTCGAGGGCCCCCGTCTGGTCGTTACGACCCAGCAGTGGAGGTCTTCCCCCGAGACCATCGTGTCGGTGTTCGACGTGCGCGACCCCAGTGCCCCCAACCTGCTCGGGCGCACGCACCTGGAGGGCCAGGCCGTGGCCGTACGGGCCGCCGGCGGCATGGCCCGCATCGTGGTGTCGTCGCCCTTCGGGGCGCGCCTGCCGCTCGTCTACCCCGACCGACCCGACGACACCGAGCAGGCCGAGGCCGAGAACCGGGCCGCCGTCGAGGCGGCCACCGCCGCCGACTGGTTGCCCCGGGCCTACACCGAGGCCCCCGACGGCGCCACGACCGAGCCGACAGCCGCGCTCGACTGCGCCGCCGTCGGCCATCCCGAGGAGCCGTCGGGGCTCGGGCTGCTGTGGGTGGCCTC
>JBIOZN010000113.1:0-16079 GCA_044871175.1 Acidimicrobiales bacterium
GCGCGTTCCCCCTCCGGCGTGCCATGGCACGGGCGGTGTGTGCCACCGCGTGGCACACCACCGCCGCGTTCGTCCTCTTCCCCGGCCGCCCGTGCCCTGACGGGGTTCACGCCCGATACCGGGCCCTGCTGGTACCCGACGGCCCCATCCTGCCGACTACCCCCCCGACGAACACGCCGGCGGCCGGGCCGATAGTCCCTTACCCCCCCTTTCGCCGCCCCGCTGGCGGGCCCGGCTCCCGGGACGATGTTGAGCGTGCTTGACGCCCCGTGCGCTGCCGTCTCGATCGGTTGGCTCGCCACCGCGGCGTCCTGTCGGGACCGACCGGGAACGACCAGGTGGCGTCGGTGTCGGCGTCCCAGCCCTCACTCTGCAAGAGCGCCTGGGAACGGCGGGCTGGTACATCACCTTCCACAACTGGGATGGCCGTACTCCTGAGGGCTGTCGATGCCCGATGCTGCGATCGACTATGTATCGGGGAGATCTCCTTCGGCGTGGCTCGAAGGGGTGCGTCTCAGGCTTGTTCGTCCTGTCGCTTCGCATCCCGCGTCCGCTTCCGCTCGGCTGCCCTCCAGCGGGCGCGGCGCCCGAAGCATGGGCGACGCACGGTCAACGCGGCGGTGGGCGGAGCGGCGTGGCGCGAAGGTGCTCGAGGGGCACGCGTCGACGCCACCCAGCCGGCCCATGCGAGCGGGCTGCGAGAGCGTCGTGGGTCTCGTGCTCCCGACAGCACGTCCTCGTCACCGGTCCGGGACAGCGGGCGTCCTGTCGCGCTCGCGTCGCCCACTATGGCAGTAGCTGGCGGGACGAGGCGACGGTTCCCGTGGTAACGCCGTGGTAACGCCACTCCCCGAACAGGGCGGAACCGGGCGGTACGAGTTGGAACTGCGCAAGGGGCAAAAGTGCCTCTGACCTGGACAAACGTCTCCGGCGATGTACGGGCTGGGACACGTCGAGAGGCTCTCAGAATGCGTAGGTCAAGGGCTCAATCCCCTTCGCCGGCTGTGGGCTCACGGCCTTCCCTGCTCACAGGCATGGCCGGTTACCCGGCCCGGCCAGCGGCAGGATGCTCGAGCATGAGCCAGCACATCACCCATTGCCCCCCATCTTCACGTTGCCCATGAGCCCCCCTGGTCGAGGAAGTAGCGGCGTGGCTTACAGTTGGCTGGTCATGGACACCGTTCCTCGAGCTCGTAGCTGCGGGGTGCCATTGGGGCCTCGGCGATGCGCAAGAGCCGTGGTATGGAGGGGCGAGCGCAACTCCCGCTACAACTCCCGGAAGCGCTCGCCGGCAAGACCAGCAAGCCCGTGAGCAGGGGACTTCGTGCGGCGACGGCGGGCGGAATCCCACGCCTTCCGCTTTCCCCGGGCGACGAATCCCGCCGGCATCGGCCCGTCCCGCTATTGAGCCCGGTCCGGGATCTGGTTGGTGACGCAGAACGGGTGGCCGGCCGGGTCGAACAGCACCCGCCACCGATCCGATGCGGGCTGGTAGGGGGCGAGCCGCCCGCCCAGCCGTTCCGCTTCGGCCACCGCCCCGTCCAGATCAGTGACGGCGAGGTCGAGATGCACCTGCTTGGGGACGTCGCCGGCGGGCCACGTGGGTGGGCAGTAGTCGGAGACCTGGAGGGCGGTGAGCCATATGGGACGACTGCGCACGATCACCGTCGTCGGCGTGGCGAAGACGACTTCTCCGTCGAGCATCGCCGCCCAGAAGGCCGCCAGCGGCGCCGGTTCGGCGCAGTCGAGGGAAACGAGGACCCGGCGGGTGACGGCCACGAAGGCGAACCTACGTGGCCGCAGGAGCGATATTCTGGTTCACCCGGAACACGTTGTCGGGATCGTATTTCGCCTTGACCTGCGCGAGACGCCCGTAATTCGCGCCGAAAGCCTCGTGGATGCGTTCCTCACCCTCGATGCCGAGAGCATTGATGTACACGCGCCCACTGGAGAACGGCCGCACCGACTGCCACACGCCCTGCGCCCACGCCCGGCCGCGCTCGTCGTCCACCGGGTGCTCCCAGGCCGCCGAGATGACGAGGTTGTACTGTGGGGCGCGATGCGGAAACGCCGTGGCGTCCTCGGGCACCCGGCTGGCGGCTCCGCCGTACCACTCCACTATCACGGCCGACAGCGGCGTCGGCTTGGCTCGCGAGCCCTCGATGAGCGCGTCGACCGCGGGATCGGGCAGGTCGAGCAGGAAGTCGGATTTCCAGTAGTAGCGGAGCCCCGCCGGAAAGGCCGCGTCGAGGATGCGCTGCATCGCCGTATAGGGCATGGGCTGGAAAAGATCGCCGACCGGTCGCCCAAAGGCGCGCACAGGCGCGAGCACCTCTTCGGCCCTTTCCATCGGGCCGCAGTAGCAGCCCACCATCCCGACCACCGGTACGCCGTCGGGCGACGTGAGCAGGCCGCAGTAGAGCGTCACGTCCTCAGGGGCGTCGCGCACGAACTCGCGGTAGAACGCAAACACGTTCTTGGCCTCGTCGTGGGGATGCAGCACCATCCCGCCGAACACCGGCCCGACGGGATGGACGCGGTACTCGAGCGACGTGACGACCCCGAGGTTGGGTCCCGCCCCGCGGATTCCCCAGAACAAGTCGCCGATCTGCTGCTCGTCGACGGTGAGGGGCGAACCGTCGGCGGTGACCACGTCGGCCGAGATGAGGTTGTCGCAGGCCAGGCCGTGCTTGCGGACCAACCACCCGACACCGCCCCCGAGGGTGAGTCCGGCGATGCCCGTGGTGGAGACGACACCCCCCGTGGAGGCCAGGCCGAAGGCCTGCGTCTCGGCGTCGAAGTCGCCCCAGGTGGCACCGGGCTGGGCACGCGCCGTGCGGGAGGCCGGATCGACACGTACGCCGCGCTGGCCCGACAGGTCGAGCACCACCCCGCCGTCGCACACGGCGTTGCCGGTGATGCAGGCACTCGCCGCGCAACCCGCTCACGAAGTCGCCGACCACCTCCGGACGAACGCCGGCCACCGCCTCGGTCGACGCCTTCGGCATCGCGGACTTGACGTCGGCCATGGCACGCCCCCTTGCGCTCGGATCCGGCCCCCCAGCCGATACGGGGCCGAGCGTAGGCCAGGGCGGCGAGCCGTGCCCGGGCCACTCGTGCCCGCCGCGCCATAAGGTGGACGGGGTGGCCCATTGGCATTCGCTGGGCGAGGACGCCGTCCCCGAAGACGACGACTGGTTGTCCGACATCGAACGAGGCCACGTTGCGGGAATGCGGTTCGCCAAGCGCCGATCGGAATGGCGCCTGGGTCGGTGGACCGCCAAGCAGGCGCTGGCGCGCACGCTCGGGATGGCGGCGTGTCCTTCGGACCTGCGCCGCATCGAGGTGCGGGCCCATCTCGAACCGGAGATCCGGGGCGCGCCCTACGTCGTCGTGGACGGCGCGCCCGCACCCTTGGCGATCTCGATGACCGATCGGGCGGGATGGGCCGTGTGCGTCGTCGGGCGGCGCGGTCCGATCGGCTGTGACCTCGAGTTGGACGAGCCGCGGTCGGCGGGGTTCGTGCGCGACTACCTGACTCCCACCGAGCGCCGGCTGGTGGCGGCGCCGCCCCTGGGATTGACGGCCGACGCGGCCGCCAATCTGTTCTGGTCGGCCAAAGAGAGCGTCCTGAAGGTGCTGCGCACGGGTCTGCGCCGCGACACGCGGTCGGTGGAAGTCAGCCTGCACCACGAAGGGGGGCACGACGGCTGGCGGCCGCTCGAGGTTCGGGACCGCACGACCGGCGAGCGCTTCCCGGGCTGGTGGCAGCAGTTCTCCGTCTTCCTACTGACGGTCGCGGCGTCCCATGAGCACCCGCCGCCGGAACCGCTGGACGGGCCACCGGCGTTGGCCGCCGCCACGCCGGTGCACTCGTGGATGGCCGCGCCCCTCGTGGCCCCGGACCGCGACGGCACATGACCCTGTGGGTCGGCCCCGACGCTCGCCTCGGGATCGCCTGACGCCGGCTCAGTCCTGTCCCCGCGATCGGCCGAGCAGTTTGCGCAGCTCGGCGGCCCACAGCACGAGGCTGGCCGCTCCCAGGCACACCAGCCAGTCCCGAGCGCCCAGCGGCGCCGTGCTGAACGCGTGACGGAGGAACGGGACGTACACGACCGCCACCTGCAGCAGGAGTGACAGGGCGATGGCGCCCCAGAGCAGGCGGTTCGTGAACAGGCGGTGGAACGCGCTCACCCGCTCGGAACGGGCGTTGAAGCAGTTGAACAGCTGGGCCAGCACCAGCGTGGTGAAGGCCATCGTGCGGGCCTCGGCCAACGTGCCCGTCCCGTCGATCAGCCCGCCGGGCAGCTTGAGGTCGAGGGTCAGCAGGGTGGCGAGCGCCATCACCAGCCCGATGACACCCACGCCGACCCACATCTCCCGGTCGATGAGCCGGTCGGTCAGCCGGCGGGGCGCCCGGCCCATGACGTCGTCGGGCGGCGGGTCGACGCCGAGGGCCAGGGCCGGGGCGCTGTCGGTGAGCAGGTTGATCCACAGGATCTGGGTGGCGACCAAGGGCACCGCCATGGTGTCGCCGACGTCGCGCAGGCCGATGGCACGCGCGCCCACGACGCCCAGCAGCATGGTGAGCACCTCCCCGACGTTCGACGAGAGCAGGTAGCGCAGGAAGCGCCGGATGTTGGCGAATATGGCCCGGCCCTCGCGAACGGCGGCGATGATGGTGGCGAAGTTGTCGTCGGCCAGGATCATGTCGGCCGCTTCCTTGGTGACATCGGTGCCGGTGACGCCCATGGCCACGCCGATGTCGGCGCGCTTCAGGGCCGGGGCGTCGTTGACCCCGTCGCCGGTCATGGCGACGACCTGGCCCTCGCCGTGCAGGGCGTCGACGATTCTGAGCTTGTGCTCGGGGGCCACGCGGGCGTACACCGAGACGCGTCGAACGGTGTCGGCCAGCGAGGCGTCGTCGAGCCGGTCGATCTCGGCCCCGGTCACGGCGGGCGCGCTCGCCTCGACGATGTCGAGCTCGGCGGCGATGCGAGCCGCTGTGCGCGGATGGTCGCCGGTGATCATCACCACCCGGATCCCGGCGCGCCGGGCGTCGGCGATGGCGACAAGGGCCTCGGGGCGAGGCGGGTCGACGATGCCCACCACACCGGCGAAAACCAGCTCCTGTTCGAGGTGTTCGCCCGGGTCGGTGACGGAGGCGTCGGGCAGGCGGCGGTAGGCGACGGCGAGCGTGCGCAGCCCCTGGTCGGCCAGGAGGTCGACAGTGGTCAGGATCTCCCGTCGGCGCTCGTCGGCCAGCGGCTGGGGAGTGGCGCCCGCCTGCTCGTGGGTGCAGCGGGCCAGCAGCACGTCGGGCGCACCCTTGGTGGCCACGGCGACGCGCCCCTCGCGAGCGGCGTCGGCCTGCAACGTGCTCATCAACTTGCGCTCGGACGTGAACGGCACCTCGCCCACGCGCGTGAAGCGGGTGCGGCGTTCGCCCGTCCAGCCGGCCTTGCCCTCGGCCACCAGGAAGGCCGCCTCCGTCGGGTCGCCCAGCACGACCCAGTCACCGTCCTCCTCGCGTAGCGAGGCGTCGTTGGCCAGGCTGCCGGCCACGAGTACCAGGCGGACCTCGTCGAGCAACGGGCCCCCGTCGAGCGGCTGCCCGCCGCCGGTGAGGAGCTCGCCCTCGGGCCGGTAGCCGCTGCCGGTGAGGTCGACCTCGCCCGAGCGGGTCACCACCTTCTGGATGGTCATCTCGTTGCGCGTGAGGGTGCCGGTCTTGTCGGAGCACACCACCGACGCCGAGCCCAGGGTCTCGACCGAGGACAGGGTCTTGACGATGGCGTGCTCGCCCGCCATGCGCTGCACGCCGAGGGCCAGCACGACCGAGAGCACCGCCGGCAGTCCTTCGGGAACCGCGGCCACCGCCAGCGAGACGCCCACTAGCAGCACGTCCACCACGTCGGACAGGCCGTGGATGTCCTCGGTGAGCACGATGGCGGCGATGACGACGGCGGCGATGACGAGGACGGCGATGCCCAGCATCCGCCCGACGCGAGCGATCTCGCGTTGCAGCGGGGTCGGCTCCTGCTCGGTCTGCTCCAGCAGCCCGGCGATCCGCCCGACCTCGGTCGCCATGCCGGTCGCGGTGACGATGGCCCGGCCGCGTCCTCGCGTGACGGCGGTGCCGCTGAACACCATGTTCACGCGATCGGCCAGGGCGACATCCGGGGGCAGCGGCGAGGTGTCCTTCACGACGGGCTCGCTCTCACCGGTGAGCGACGCCTCGGCGACGGTGAGCGCGGCCGCCTCGAGCAGGCGGCCGTCGGCGCTGACGGCGTCGCCCTCGGCCAGGACGAGGACGTCGCCGGGCACGACGTCGGTGGCCGGCACGCGGGTGTCGGCGCCGTCGCGCACCACCGTCGACGTGGCCGCCGCCATGCGTTGCAGGGCGGCGACGGCCTGCTCGGCCCGGGTCTCCTGGGCGTAGCCGAGTACGGCGTTGGCCACCAGGATGACGCCGATGACGATGGCCTCGAAGGGCACGCCATGGGCCCCGTCGACCGCCCACGTCACCACCGAGATCGCCGTCGCCGCCAGCAGCAGGTAGACGAGTGGGTCGGCGAACTGGGCCATCAGCTTGCGCCAGGCCGGCACTGGCGGGGCCGCGTCCAACTGGTTGGGACCCACCCGCTGGCGCCGGGCGGCCGCCTCGGGACCGGTGAGGCCGGCAGCGGTGTCGGTGCCCAACGCAGCCACCACGCTCGTTGCTTCGGACGCCCACGGCGCCTCGGCCGGACTATCGGTGGTGGTCAGGGGGCCATCTTGGCGCGAGGCGTGGGCGCGGCATCATCCGAGGGTGGACACGGGCGCCGGAGTCGCGAGCGGGCCGGCGCCCGGCGGGGGCCCCGAGGGCTGGGCGAACGGTGCGGGCGGTTGACCCTGTCGCTGCTCGGCGTCGCGCTGGCGGTGGCGGTGGCGGCGACCGTGCAGCTGTCGGCCGGGTTCGGGTTCGGACTGGCCGCTGTGCCGCTGCTGTCGCTCACCATCGACGCCCATGACGCCGTGGTCGTCGCGCTCACGCTGGCCACGTTCACCAACGCCTACCAGGCGTGGACGGGCCGGCGGCACACGGACCGGAGGGTGGCCGGCCGCTTGATCGCCGGGGCCGTCGCCGGCCTGCCCGTCGGCCTCATCGTGTTCCTGCGCGTCGACGACCAGGTGCTCGGTGCCGTCATCGGCGTCGCCGTGCTGATGGCGGTGGCCGTCATCGCCCTCGGTCTCGACCTGCGCCACGCCGGCCCCGGGCTCGACGTGGCCGCCGGCGTGCTGTCGGGCGCCACCACCATGTCCGTGGGGGTCAACGGGCCGCCCCTGGTGTTCGTGCTCCAGGCCCGCCACTTCGGCCCGGTCCGCTTCCGGGCGACGATCACCACCGTGTTCTTCGTCCTCGACGTCGCCAGCGTCGTCGCCTTCACCGCCACCGGGAAGCTCGACGGCGACGTCCTGGCCGCCGTCGGCGCCGCGCTCCCGGGCCTGGTGGTGGGCGCGCGAGCGGGGATGGCCGTGCGCCACCGCCTCGATGCCCGCTCGTTCCGGTGGCTCGTGCTCTCCCTGCTGATGGTGGCGGGCGTCTCGGCGCTGCTGTCGGCGTTCCTCGGGTGAGGCCCCGCGCCGATCCGACCTCAGGTCTCGGCGCGGATTCCGCCATATCTGGCGGGAATCGCGCCGAGAGCCGCGCCGATGGCGGCGATCGAGCGGTCGACGTCGGCTGCGGTCGTGCGCCAGTTGGACACCGAGATGCGCATGAGGCGCCGCCCGTGCCAGGTGGTCGCGCCCATCCAGCACTCCCCGGACCGCTGCACGTGCTCGACGACGGCATCCGTGCGCGAGTCGTCGCCGAAGCTCACCAGCACCTGGTTGAGCACGACGTCGTTGACGACGCTGACATCGTCGAGAGTGGCCAGCCGGGAGGCGAAGTGCCGGGCGAGCGCGCAGTCGCGCTCCACCAGGTCGGCCACACCGGCCCGCCCGAGCTGTCGCAGCGCCGCCCACGTGGCGAACCCGCGGGCCCGTCGGGACGACTCGAGCACGTAGTCGCTGGGCGTGCGCGTCCCGTCCTGGCCCTGTCCGGTGAGGTAGGCGGCCGTGTAGGCCATGGCGGCGGCGTGGGCGTCGGGATGGGCGCAGAAGACGTAGCCGCTGTCGTAGGGGACGTTGAGCCACTTGTGCCCGTCGGTCGCCCACGAGTCGGCCCCCTCGACACCGGCGGTGAGGCGCCGGGTGGCGGGGCTGGCGGCCGCCCACAGCCCGAAGGCGCCGTCCACGTGGGCCCAGGCCCCGTGGTCGTGGGCGACGGCGATGGCGCCGCCGAGGTCGTCGCAGGCGCCGCTGTTGACGTTGCCCGCCTGCAGGCAGACGATCGTCGGGCCGACGGGGCCCCGGGCCAGGACACGGGCCAGATCGGCGACGTCGATGGCGCCCTGGGCGTCGGTGGCCACCGGCTCGAGTGCGGCCGTGCCCAACCCGAGCAGGCGCAGGGCGCGGTCGACGGTGGCGTGGCGCTCGCCGTTGGCCACGACGCGGACGCGGGGAGCCCCCATGAGGCCGTCGCGCTCGACGTCCCAGCCGGCCGCGGCCAGGACGTGGTGGCGGGCGGCGGCCAGGCCCACCGTGTTGGCTCCCTGCGCACCGGTGACGAAGCCGAAGGAGGCGTCGGTGGGCAGCCCGAGCAGCTCTTTCAGCCACGCGCCGGCCACCTCCTCGACCACGGCGGCCGCCGGGGAGGTCACCGCGTTGAACGCCGTCTGGTCCCAGCCGGTGGCCAGCACGTCGGCCGCAGTGGCGGCGTCGAGGGCGCCGCCGACGACGAAGCCGAAATAGCGGGGACCGGTGGTGGCCACCAGCGCGGGCTCGACGGCGGCCGCCAGTTCCTCGATCACCGTTCCCGGGGCCGTCGGCTGGTCGCGCAACGGGCCCAGGGCCGCACGGACGGCCTCGAGGTCGAGGTCGACGGGGAAGACGGGCCGCTCGCCGGCTCCCTCACGGTGGTCGGCCGCCCGCGTGGCGGCGTCCTGCAACAGCTGGCGCAGCGAGGTCACGGCGCATCATCGCGTCGGGCCGGAGGCCGCCGGCGCGAGGCCGGAGGGGGAGCACCACCGTCGTTCGTCGCGGGCGTGGGCGTCTTGAGCGCGAGCGCCGGTATGGGCTCGCTCTAGTCAGGAGTTTGCACCTCTACGGTGCAATCGGCTGCCTTGGGCAGGGATGTGCACCTCCCGCGGGCCTGCGTGGCCACCGCGGCGAGCAGCCGTGCAGCGGCAGAGCCGGTCAACGGCCTTCTCTCTCGCCCGTCCCGGTCGTCACACGCGGCGAAGTGACGAACGTGTGAGGCGGCGACGCCGACGGGCGCGCGGGCGAGGAAGCGCCTTGTCGATGGTCTCTCGTCTTGTCGGCTACCGCAGCCAGGTTCATCATGAGCGGATCGACGACGCCGACCTGCCGCTCTACATCAGCGAGCCGGAGGTGGCGACCGCGTCCCACGTGGCCGTCGGCGACCTGGTGCGGCTGGCCCGCGCGGCGGTGGCGGCACCGGCCGATCCGATCCCCGTGCTCGGCGACCCCACCGGGCGGCCGCCCCCCACCAGCCGCCCCTCCCCGTGCTTCCAGCGGCTGATCCAGGTACCCGGCGACGACCTGGCCGCCGTCGTGACGACGTGGTGGCAGCGGACGCGGAGAAACGGCGCGGCGCGGGTGGGCCGGGAGTTGTCGGTGAGCGAGGCCCACCTGGACACCGGCACGTGGATCCTGCACGCCCGGCTGCGCCGGGGCGTCGGCCGCCGGTCTCTCCCGGTCACCATCGACCTGTGGGCCCACAGTCGCCGCTTCACCCGGGTGTCCTTGGTCCCGACCGGCCCGGTGATCACGACCCGGCACTACTTCCGGGTCGGCCACCGCGCCCTCGACGGCCTGGAACGCGACCTGGCCGCCGCCGCTCGCCGCTGACGGCCGACGACGGCCCGGGTCAGATGAAGTTGCGGCGCTCGAGCACGTGGAAGCTCAGCCAGCCGGGCGCGATCGGTAGCCAGAACGTGGCCAGCCGGTAGCTGAGCACGGCGGCCACGGCGATGGCGGCGTCGAGGCCGATGGCGGTGAACCCGGCCACCAGGGCCGCCTCCATCGCCCCCAGCCCGCCTGGGGTGGGGGCGGCGGCGGCGATGATCGACGACCCCAGGTAGACCGCGCCCACCTGGGCGAAGCTCACGTCGGCGTGGAAGGCGGCCATCGCGCAGGCCAGCGCGGCCACGTAGGCGAGCGTGACCCCGGCCGACCCGCCGAACAGCGCCGCCAGCTTGCCCGGGGACCGGCCCACCGAGGCCATGCTGGCCGCTGACCGCTTGATGGCCCGCACCACGTACCGGGCGAGGATCTTCCGGCCCCACCGGGTGGCGCCGGCCAGGCCCAGCAACGCCAGCACCACGACGACGGCCACCAGCGCCTTGCTGCCGCTGGGGATCTTGAACCCGGTGGCCCCACCCTGGCCCGCCCAGGCGAAGAACACGACAAGCAAGAGGATGTGCATGATGCCGCCGGCCACCACGTTGAGGCCCATGGCGGTGACCGCCGCCGACGGGTCGGCGCCCGCCTTCTGCATGAACCGCACGTTCAGGGCCATGCCGCCGACGTTGGCCGGCGTGACCCGGTTGACGAACGAGGACGCCAGCTGCGCGTTCACCGTGGGCACGAACGGCAGCCGAGTAGGGAGTCCCCCCATCAGCCCGACGGCCGAGAAGACGTAGGTGAAGCCCGACATCACGATCGCGCCCACCAACCACGCCCAGTTGGCCGACTTGAGGGCTTCCAGGCTGTCGTCGACGTTGGCCAGTTGGGGCAACAGGACGTAGAAGGCCCCCGTCAAGGTGGCGACGGTGATGAGCGTGCGCGGCCGCACCCGGATGAGCCGCTCGAGGGGCACGGGCGCCGTGCCGGTGGCCTCGCCCACCGCACCGCGCAGCTGTTCCAGGCCACGCTTGGACGTGGAGCGGCGGGTCGCGGCCGAGAGGGCCAGCGGCTGCAGGAACGGCGTCACGGCCGCCAGGTCGGCGGGGGCGAGCACCCGGGCGGCGGCCGCCACGGCCCGCTCGGGGCCCACCAGTGCCGCCGTCGACACCAGCAGCTCGGCCCGGTCCATCGCCTGCTCTCGCGCGCCGGCCGCCGCCTGACCGGCGCCGAAGTCGATGATGGCCGGGCCATCCGGCGTCACCAGCACGTTGGCCGCGCGCAGCGCCCGGTGCGCCAAACCCAGCGCGTGCAGCCCGGCGACCTCGGCCCACACCGCGTCGAGCAGGTCGTCACCGATGTCGTCGGCGCCCAACGCATCCAGGCGCGGACCGGGCACGTCGGTGGTGGCCAGCGCCATCGACCCGTCGGGCAGCGCCGCCATCGTGCGCAGGGTCGGGCAGCGCACGCCCCCGCGCTGGGCCAGCAGCAGGAGCAGCGTCTCGTGCTCCACGTCGTGCTCGAGGGACGGGCCCGGCCAATCCGTGCCCGGTCCCCGCAGCAGCGTCTTGCGGTAGGTGCGGTAGAGGAGGTCGGCGTCGCGGCTGTCGTGCCCGTACACCTTGACGAAGCAGCTCGACCCGTCGGGCCGCTCACCCCGGTACAGCTGGGCCCGGCCGCCGACGGCCCGCTCGAGCCGCAGGTCGACGACGGGCAGCCCGGCGGCGGCCAACCCGGCGGCGACGGCGGCGGGCGAGGGCCGCCGGTTGGGGGCGCCGAAGGCCACCAGCACGGCCGATCCCACCAGTGCTCCGAGGGCCGCCGCCAGCCCCAGCTCGGGCGCGCCCGCACTGCCGGCGAGCAGCATGGTGACCACCAGGGCCACGAGGGCCTTGTCGGTGGCGCCCCGCCACCCCCGCGCCAGCCAGGGCTTGGCCACCGCCGCCGCCGCGCTGGCCCCGGCCAGGTAGGCCAACGACGGAAACCGGCTGGACAGCACGATCCGGCCCTCGACCAGTCGCCCGGGCACCGCGCCGCTCAAGCCGGCCCACTCGTCGATCAGGGCGAACACGAGCGCGCCCGCCAGGGCGGCGCCGGCGATGATGGCCAGGCGGCGCCAGCGGCGGCGGCGCGCCAGGCCGAAGACGACCCCCATCGGCGCCAGGAGGGCGGCCACCTGGACGACGGCCAGGGCCAGCTGGCGCACGGGTTCGGGGACGGCGCTGGCGGCCCGCCCGAGATCGTCCTTGACCCCCTCGCTGGTGCCCGTGGCGACCTCGATGAACAGGAGCAACGCCAGTGTCACCACGGCCCACACGACGAGGCGCACCACGTCGCCCGGGTGGCGGTAGTAGCGCTCGCCCGGCGCCCGCTCGTCGAGGTGGGCCGGGGCCGACGGTGCCAGCTCCACCGGCGCGGGCACGGACGCACTGCTCACGTCGTGCCGTCCCGGGCGACGGCGGCGACCACCCGCAGCATGAGCACGGTGCCGGCCAGGAGGCCCCCGTACCCGAACAGCTCGAACAGGCCCGTGCCGCTGGCGACCGTGGGGCCCTTGTCGGTGGCCACCAGCAGCAGGGCGGCGACGAGCAGGAACGCCGCCCCGATCCCGGCCAGGAGTGCCCGGTTGACCAGCGTCCGGGCGATCCGCCGGCCGTCTTCGTCCATGACGCTGCGCAGGCGCAGCTCGCCCCGGCTGGTGAGGGTGAGGATGCGGTCGACGCGATCGGGCAGGTGGCGCAGGTGGGGCAGGGCGGCCAGCAGCTCCTGGCCGGCCAGCGTGCGCGGATCGAGGACGGGGTCGGCGCGTGAGCGCATGAGCTCGGACGTGGCGCCCATGAGCGAGACGTCGGGCACGAGGGCGCGCAGGGTGCCGTCGACGGTGACCAGGGCACGCGACAGCAGGACGATGTCGGTGGGGAGGCGCATGTCGAAGCGCGCCAGCGTGGCCACCAGGTCCTGCATGGCGGCAGGGTCGACGTTGCCGCCGGGCCGGACGTGGTCGGCCAGCAGGCGGGCCAGCGCGCGCTCGAGCTCGTCGGTGGACGCGGTCCCCCGGACGTCGCTGACCCGCTCGACGCCGTCGCGCAGCAGCCCGACGTCGCGCGAGGCCAGGGCCACGAACATGTCGACGATGGCAGCCTGCTGGATGGGGTCGAGGCGCCCCACCGCCCCGAAGTCGATGAGGCCCAGGCTCCCGTCGGCCAGCGCGAACACGTTGCCGGGGTGCGGGTCGGCGTGGAAGAGACCGACCCGCATCACCTGGTCGAGGGTGGCTCGCAGCAGCTTCTCGGCCAGCGCGGCACGGTCGAGGGCGGCTGCGTCCAGCCGCTGCCCGTCGCTGATGGTGAAGCCGTCGAAGCGCTCCTGCACGAGGACGCGCCGGGTGCACAGGGCCCGGTGCACCTTGGGCACCCGCACGCCGGAGCCGTCGAGCCCCAGGGCCATCTCGTCCATGGCGTCGGCTTCCCGGCGGAAGTCGAGCTCCTCACGCAGGCCCTGGGCGAACTGGTCGAGCATCTCGCCGGAGCGCACACCCCGACCGAACGGGGTACGCCGCTGGGCGAACGCGGCCAGCAGGGCCAGGGCGGCCAGGTCGCGCTCCATCAGGTCGTGGATGTCGGGCCGCTGCACCTTGACGACGACGTTCTCGCCGGTGTGCAGCCGGGCCCGGTGGGTCTGGCCGATGGACGCCGCCGCCAGGGGCTCCCACTCGAACTCGGCGAAGACCTCGTCGACTCGGGCGCCCAACTCGGCCTCGAGCACCGGCGCGATGCGCTCGGTGGATTCGGGCGGCACCTGGTTGTGCAGGCGGGCCAGGGCCTCGCAGACGTCGGGGGGCAGGAGGTCGACGCGCGTGGCTGCGATCTGGCCCAGCTTGATGTACACGCCTCCGGCCGATTCGAGGAAGCGCCGCAGGCGGATCCCGACGGGCTCGGTCAGCTGCTCGCGCTCGGCGGCCGACACGAACGGGCCGAAGCCCTCGCGCCGGGCCAACCCCACGAGCTCGCGGTACCGGCGCAGGACGGCGATCCGGCGGCGGACGGCCTGCAGGGGCCGGGGGGTCACCACCAGCCCGGCCCGCTCGCCGATGGCCAGGCTGCCCGGGCGCGCCAGGAGGTCGAAGGCCACGGCCGTGGCCATCGTGGCCGGGATGCCCACGGCCACGAGCGTGAACACGAACCCGTCGGCGCCCCAGTCCCAGTCGCTGACGGCCAGCGCCACCAGCACCGCCGTCCCCCAGCCGAGGATCCCCGAGAGCAGCGCCGTTCCCCAGCCCCGGCGCATGCCCAGCAGGCGCAGCGACACGACGGTGATCAGCACCGCCAGGGCGAGGCCACCGATCACCCAGGCGATCACCAGCACGACGGTGCTCACGACGCACACTCCGGCGCCCCGAACCCGCACAGCGTGAGACCGGAGCGATGGTCGACCGCGGCGATCAGCTCGCCTCGCGGCTGCAGCGCCAGGGCGGCGTCGGCCGTGCCGATGCTGGCGCCCTCGGCGAAGGCGTAGGTGACGCACGCGCCGTTGGCGATGTAGGCGCGCACACGGGCGACGCCGGGGCGCTCGTAGCGGCGCATCCCGGGCTCGTCGCTGAACACCTCCTCCATCCCGTCCAACGAGCAGCGGTCGGCGGGCTGCAGGCGGACCTCGACGGCGTGGCCGTGCAGCGCCGGGGACTTGAGCCAGAACCGCGCCGCATCCCGCCGGACCCGCACCCCACCGACGTCCCAGCCCGCCGGGAGCAGCGCCACGCACGGCACCGCCGGAGCCGCCGGCACCGCCTGGGCCATCAGCACGGTCACGTCACCGGTGCCGCAGTCCGGTTCGGCGGCGATCGGCAGCTCGATGGGCGTGAACATGTGGAAGACGTTCGTGACGGCCAAGGTGGCCACGAACACGACGGCGAGGGCGAGCAGGATGCGCCGGATGTTCCACCGCTGCAGCGAGATCGGCCGGCGGGGCGGGGCGAGGGCACGGAACTGGGCCAGCAGGTCACGCCCGTCACGCTTCATGACGGTGCGCAGCTGGGTCGGGCTGGCGATTCCGCGCGCGGCGGCGAAGGCCTCGGCGATCTCGTCGGGGGTGAAGAACGCCAGCGCCCGGCGGTAGACGCGTTCGGCGTCGGTACGCACGGCGAGGACCAGCATCATGTTGGCGAGATCGACCGCCTGGCGCCACGGCGACGGGCGCACCTGGAGGAAGGCGACGTCGATCAGCAGGAGCTGGCCGTCGCGGACGAGCAGGTTGGCGGGCTTGATGTCGCGGTGGGCCAGCCCGGCGTCCCACAACCGCCGCACCAGTCGCAGGCCCTCGTCGATCAGGTGGTCGTCGACCTCGGCCTCGCTGATCTCGACGGCGCCCTCGAAGAACTCGGCGACGAGCAGGTACTCGCGCTCGGGGGTGAGCTCGACGACGCCGAGCGGTGCGGCCGTGGTGATGCCGGCGTCGCGCACGACCCGCAGCGCGTAGTCCTCGTACTGCACGAGCCGGCGCACCGACTGGAACGGGGCCTCGTCCTCGAGCCGGCCGTAGAGGATCGTGCGGCCGAGCTTGTACCAGCGGTCGGCGCGCACGTGGTTCATGGCGTAGAGCTTCCCGAACAGCACCACGTCGGGCGTCCCGGCGCAGCGCAACCGCAGCGGTGTCGAGCCGCCCGAGCCCGCCAGCCCGACGGGCGCGATGTCGAGCACCGTGACCCCGAGCTGGTCCTCCACGGCGCGCCGGATCGCGTCGCCCCGCCGGCCATGCACGTCGAGATGCGCCGACTTGCCCTTGCGGTAACGGATCGGGAAGACCTCGTTGGGGGCGAAGATCCGGAACGCGTTGAGCGGGAGGGCCACTCCGATGGCGACGCCGGTGAGGACGTCGAAGGGGTGGTCGACCCCGAGGTACATGCGGCCGATCACGACCACGGCCACGACCACCGCGCCGACCGCCTTGGCGATGGCCCGCGGCCGCCCGGGTACGACGACGGTGTAGATCACGCCGACCACGACGAAGGACACCACCGCCGCCGGGGCCGATGGCAGCGCGAACCCCTCCCACCGACCGATGGTGGTGACGTCGTAGGGGCGCGGCCGCGAGAACCTCTCGATGAGCAGGACCCCGATCACCTCGAGCAACAC
>JBIOZN010000114.1:0-3605 GCA_044871175.1 Acidimicrobiales bacterium
GATGAGCAGCTCCCGCTCGCGAGCCGGCAGCTTGCCGGTGAGCAGCTTGCCGGCGAAGGGCAGCCACTTGCGGGCCAGCCCCGGGTGGCGCACCAACGTGGTGAAGATGTTGGCCGCCGGGACGTCGCCGGCCTTGACGCCGCCCAGCAGCTCACGTTGCTCGGGCGTCATCTCCTCGGGGGTGAGGGGCGACAGGCGAGGGGTGGTGGGGCGGTCGGTGGTGGGGCGGTCGGCCATCGCCGCACGCTAGGCGCCCCGGGAACTGACGACTTTCGTCAGTTCCCGCCGGCAGACGACGGAAACTGACAAAAGTGGCGCGATCGGCCAGCAGCCCGGAGGCCCGGCGGGCGAGCGACCGGGGGCTCGGGGCTAGGCCAGGCCGCGGTGGCGGCGAACGACCTTGTCGAGGGTGCCGAACCCGAGGGCGTCCACGATGATGCCGATCGCCAGCACCAGCAGCATCGTCGAGTACAGGCCGGTGTAGTCGGCGAACTGGCGCTCGAACTCGAGGTCCTGGCCGATGGAGGGCCGGTTGGCGATGATCACCAGCAGTTCGCCGGCCATGAGGCTGCGCCAGGCGAACGCCCACCCCTGTTTCAGCCCCGACACCACGCCGGGCAGGGCGGCGGGCAGGGTGACGTGCCACCAGGCCGACAGGCCCCGGGCGCCCAGGGAGCGGCCGGCCCGGACGAGCGTGGGCGGCACGTGGTCGATGCCGGCGATGACGCCGTTGGCGATCGACGGGGCCGCACCCAGCACAACCACGAACAGGATCGCCCGCTCGGAGCGCTCGAACAGCACGATGGCCACCGGGAACCACACGATCGAGGGCATGGTCTGCAACCCGGTGATCAGCGAGCCGACGGCCGTGCGGAGCACCCGCACCCGGGCCACGGCGGCGCCCACCACCCCGCCGATGACGACGGCCAGGGCGAACCCGCTGAGGGCCCGCCGCAACGTCGTCGCCACCGCCTGCCAGGTGTCGGCCTCGCCCAGGTCGCGACCGAAGCGCGCGAGCACCGTGAAGGGCGAGGGCAGGATGTACTCCGGCCGCCACCCCGACCACACCACCGCCTGCCACACCGCCAGGGCGAGGGCGACGGCGGCCAGCTTGGGCCAGGCCGCCGCCAGCACGCGCCGGGCCACCGCACCCGCCGACAGCCCCGACCAGCGCTCGGCCGGCGCCGCCGCCTCGGGCGACGCCAGGACCTCGAGCGGCTCAGCGAGCGCCACGGGCGCCCACTTCCCGCCGGAGGTGGGCGGCCACCTCCGAGGCGAGGTCGGCCACGTCGGTGGACTCGAGCCGCCGGGGCCGCTCGAGGGGGACGCGCACCTCGGCCGCCACCCGGCCGGGGCGGCTGGTGAGCACCACCACCCGGTCGGCCAGGCGCACCGCTTCGGTGACGTCGTGGGTGACGAACAGCGTGGTAGCCCGGGTGCGCAGCCACAACCGCTCGACCTCGTCGTGCAGCACGGCGCGGGTCATGGCGTCGAGCGACGCGAACGGCTCGTCCATGCAGAGCACCTCGGTGTGCTGGGCCAGGGCCCGGGCCAGGGCGACGCGTTGGCGCATGCCGCCCGACAGCTCGTGCGGGCGGCGGTCGGCGAACCCGTCCAGCCCGACCACGCCCAGCAACTCCTCGACCCGGGCCCGGCGCTGGGGCTTGGCCACGTGCTGGAGGCGCAGGGCCAGCTCGACGTTGCGGCGGACCGTGAGCCAGGGGAACAGGGCGCCGTCCTGGAACATGAGGGCGGGCCGGCCGTCGACCTCGATGGTGCCCGAGGTGGGGGCGTCGAGGCCGGCCACCAGGTTGAGCAGCGTGCTCTTGCCCGAGCCCGAGGCCCCGATCAGGCTGACGAACTCGCCCGGGACGACGGCCAGGTCGATGCCGTCGAGGGCCACCACCCGGCGCCGGCCGTGGCCGTGCGCCTTGATGACGCCGCGCAGGGCCACGGCGCCGCGGCCCGGCGCGGTGACCGGCGCCAGGGCGGCGGTGCCGGCCCGCGGGCGCTCGGCGACGGCGGTGAGGGCCACGGCCGTCATCGGTCGTCCACCGCCGGGCGGCCCTGCTCGGCCAGCACCTGGTTGAGCAGGGTGAGGTCGTAGATCCCCCCGAGGTCGACGGGATCCAGCAGCCCCACCGCCTGGGCGTGGTCGGCCGAGGTGCGCAGCGACGAGGCGATCGGGTCGTAGGTGAACTCGAGGTTGGGCCAGGCCGCACTGAGCACGTTGTCGGCCAGGGCCTTGCCCGTCACCGCCTTGATGCCCTCGTTCACGGCGACCTGGGCGGCGGCGGGGTCGGCGTTCACCTGGTCGGTGGCCGCCACCTCGCCCTCGAGCAGCCGCTTCACCACGTCGGGGTGCTCGTCGAGGTACTCGGTGCGCACGACGAGATGGGTCGTGACGAACCGCCCGTCGGGCCAGAGCGAGCGCTCGTCCACCAGCACCTTGCCGCCGCCCTCCTGCACCAGCCGGGTGGCCCACGGCTCGGGCACCCAGGCTCCGTCCACACTGCCGCTCTTGAAGGCGTCCAGGGTGGCGGCGTTCTCCTGGGGCTGGATGGAGACGTCGCCCCCGCCGGTGGCGTCGGCGGCCAGGCCGTTGTCCTCCAGCCAGGCCCGCAGGGCGACGTCCTGGGTGTTGCCCAGCTGCGGCGTCGCCAGCGTCTTGCCCTGCAGGTCGGCGGGCGAGTTGATCTCCGGCTTCACCACGAGAGAGGCGCCGCCCGACGTGGCCCCGGCGATGATGCGGATGGCTTCGCCGCCGGACTTGGCGTAGGCGTTGATGGCGGGGTTGGGGCCGATGAAGGTGGCATCGAGGGCACCGCCGAACAGCGCCTCCACCGCTTCTGGCCCGGCGTTGAACGTGGACGTCGTCAGCTTGACGTCGGGCCCGAGGGCCTGGGCGAAGGCACCGCCGTTCACCCCGACGATGGCGGTGGCGTGGGTGAGGTTGGGGAAGTAGCCGAGGCGCAGCTCGACCTGCTCGCCGCCGCTGGTGGGCTCGGGCGACCCGGCCGCCGTGGACCCGGCCGCCGTGGCCGCCGTGGCCGCCGTCGGCGTGTCGTCGTCGCCCCCGCAGGCGGCCGCCACGAGGAGGACGCCGGCCGCGAGGGCGAGCAGTCGAAGACGGGTGGGAACGCGCACGTGGCCTCCAGAGGGGGTCAGTGGGGGAGACGGTCAGACGGGGGCGAGGACGATGCCGGCGGCGGCGGTGACCTGGGTGACGGGGTCGATGAGCACGAAGCGCCCGGTGGGCGAGCCGTGGGCGAACGGGTCGACGACGAGGGGAGCGGCCACGGCCAGCGTCACCTGGCCGAGGTCGTGGCGGGCGAGCTGGCGCTGCTCGGGATGGGGGGCCAGGGTGGCCAGGTCGAGGGCGAAGTCGATGCGCTCGAGGCGAGCGGGGGCGACCCGGGTGGTGTGCTTCAGCGTCCAGCGGCTGCCGGCGGTGGCGACGGTGTCGGTGAGCCAGCACACGTCGGCGGTGAGCGTGGTGGTGACCGTGGGATCGGCCGTGGCCTTGGTGGGGGCCGCGGCGGCCGTGGCGCCGGCGTCGGGCGCGGCGGCCACCAGGTCGCCCCGCCCCACGTCGAGCTCGTCGG